>JAHRAW010000163.1 GCA_020027415.1 Gammaproteobacteria bacterium | reverse complement strand
TGGCGCGCCAACCGCGGCATTTTTCTTGCCCTCGGATTGCCCGGATTAATCTGGCTGACGGTGTTTTTTGTCGTTCCGCTGGGATTTATTTTTGGGCTCAGTTTCTCCGAAAAAGTCGGCATCATCGGGCACGACCTAAACGGGACGCTCGGCAACTACGCGCGCGCCTTTGAGCATATTTATCTCGGCATTTTTATCAAGTCGTTGCTGATTGCGGTCGTCGCCACCGCCGCTTGTCTGTTGATTGGGTATCCGGTGGCGTTGGCGGTCGCGTTTGCGCCGCAGAAAATCAAACTGCCGATGTTGCTCGCCATCACGTTGCCGTTTTGGATCAATATCCTGATTCGCACGTACGCTTTAATCGCGGTGTTTCGTACGCGCGGCTTTCTCAATTTCACTTTGGAATGGTTGTGGAGCATCGGCGACTCCGTGTTGCGCGCCGTTGGCTTGGAAAAAATCGGCTTGGGCTTGGGCGCATATCAGCCGTTGGAATTGCTGTACACCAATACCGCGGTGGCGTTGGGAATCGCGTATGTTTTTCTGCCGTTTATAATTCTGCCGCTATACGCCGCGATGGAACGTTTTGACCGTTCTTATTTGGAGGCGAGTTTGGATTTGGGCGCCGGTCATTGGCGCACTTTCGTCAAGGTGTTGCTGCCGTTAACCATGCCCGGCGTGCTCAGCGGCGTGATGATTGTTTTCGTGCCGGCGTTGGGGGCGTTTTTCATCGCCGACATGTTGGGCGGCGCCGACAGTCAACTAATCGGCAATGTGATTGAGCGTCAATTTTTAGGCGCCAACAACTGGCCGTTCGGCGCCGCGTTATCTTTTTTATTGATGTATCTAACCTTCGCCGTCATCGCCATGCGCCAGTTGCGCTCCGCCAAAACCGCCGCAGACGGCGATGCTTAATTCAATGAAACGAATCAAGACGCCAAAAGCCGAACCGCTGGATTACCTTCGGCGGTGGTGGATGCGAAGTTTTTTAGGCTTGTTTTTCGTGTTGCTGTATGCGCCCATCGTGACGCTGGTGATATTCAGTTTCAACGATTCCAAACGCAACATCGTGTGGCGCGGCTTCACCACAAAATATTACTTGAAGGCGATGGAAAACGATTCGCTGATTTCCGCGTTCGTTAATTCGTTGACCATCGCGGTAGTCAGTATGATCATCAGCGTCGTGTTGGGCGTGGCCGCCGCCGTATTGTTGTGGCGATTTCGTTTCTCATTGCGCTGCGTCGCCGACGGACTTTTATCCATGCCCATCGTCATCCCAGAAATCTGCATGGGCGTTGCCATGTTAGTGTTCTTCAATCAATGGTGGCCCCGCGATTTAGCCTGGCCCCTCAGCCTCGGCAACATTATGATCGCCCACATCACTTTCACATTTCCATTCGTGGCGGTCATCGTGCGCGGGCGTTTGGCTTCGGTTAACCGCGAACTGGAAAAAGCGGCGATGGATCTTGGCGCCACCGAATGGCAAGCCATGCGCGATGTTTTGCTGCCGCAAATTCGTCCTTCCGTCATCGCCGGCGCGCTCATCGCTTTTACTTTATCGCTGGATGATTTCGTCATCACTTATTTCACCGCCGGTCCAAACAGCATCACCTTGCCGGTCAAAATCAATTCCATGGTGCGGTTTTCGGTTACCCCAGAAGTCAACGCCGCGTCCACCGTGCTGATTGTGATCACCATCGCCGCCGCGATCTTGGCAATGCGATTCCAAAACATCAAAAAGGAATAAGTTCGGAGGATTCAGTATGCGCCGCACGCTAATTGAAATACGCAACCTCAGCAAAACTTTCGGCAGTGAAACCGCGGTCAACGATGTTACGTTGGATATTTACGACCAGGAATTTCTGGTGTTGCTGGGTCCTTCCGGCTGCGGCAAAACCACTTTGCTGCGGTTGCTCGGCGGCTTTGAAAATCCGACCGCCGGCGCGATTCAAATGCAAGGGCGCGACATCGTTGCGTTGCCGCCCAACAAACGCCCGCTCAACATGGTGTTTCAATCCTATGCAGTTTTTCCGCACCTGAATGTGCGCGACAATATCGCCTATGGTTTGCGCATTGACGGGGTGGCAAAGCGCGAGTGCGAGCGGCGGGTGAATGAAGCGTTAGATTTGGTGCAGTTGGCGGCGCTTGCCAACCGTTATGCGCATCAATTGTCCGGCGGTCAGCGGCAGCGCGTGGCGTTGGCGCGCGCTTTAATCAAACGACCGCGGGTGCTACTGCTGGATGAACCGCTGTCGGCGCTGGACGCCAAACTGCGCGAAACCATGCAGAATGAGTTGGTTAAATTGCAACACACCGTAGGCATCACGTTTGTGGTTGTGACGCACGACCAAGATGAAGCGCTTTCCATGGCCGAGCGCGTCGCGGTGATGGAACACGGCTGCATCCGACAACTGGATACGCCGCGCACTCTCTACGAAGCGCCACAAAATCGCTTTGTTGCGGATTTTGTCGGGCGCATGAATATATTAGCGGCGCGTCCGCTTGCCTTGCATGCCGCGCCGTTGGCGCGCAAGCAACGGTATCGCGTCGCCGGGCTCGGCGAAGTCACCGTACATGATGCACCCGCCAAGCAAGCGGAAGTGAAAGCGAAAGCGGAATCAGCATCGGCGGTGGAACGCGCCGCACAAAAATCGCTGCCGCCCGCCGCCGCGTTCATCGCCATCCGCCCGGAGAAACTGTCCATCGCCACCAAACCGACCGAGGACCACATTCATTCGGTGTCCGCCAACATAGAAAATGTTTCGTATTACGGCGGCGAAACGGTGTTGTCGGTAACCACGCCCCCAACAATCGCAACCACAAGCGATGCCAACGAAGAACCAACCGGCGCGACCCTCACCATATCCATTCCCAACAGCCGCCGCCAGGCCGCCGCCCCTACCGTGGGCGAACAAGTGGTGGTGTGGTGGCGGGCTGAAGATATGATTACCTTGGCGGACTAAGTCGGCGGGTGTTCGGGGTATAAAAAACCGATTCTGGAAATTGGCGTGGCGCGCAAGTTTTCATCATCGCCCGCCCGCGTACCGCTTGCTTAGCGTCTATTGCCCACTCGCAGCAAAACATAAACCGCTCCGGTGCCGCCGTCCTTGGGTCGCGCCGAGCAAAACGCTTTCACCGCCGGTTGTTGCTTAAGCCAGTTTGCGGTGAATTGTTTTAGCACGCCGCCGAAGCCGGGGCTGTGCAAGCCTTTCCCATGAATAATCAACACGAATGCGTTGCTTTGTTGAGTCGCGCGTTGTAAGAATTGAGTGAGCAGTGGCTCCGCCTCCGCGGTGGTGTAGCCGTGCAGGTCAAGGGTTGCAGTGATGCTGAAATCGGCATGTTTTAATCTTTGTAATACTCTCTTTTGTAATCCGCCGCGCGCGAATTCCAAATAATCGCCATGCGTTTGATCACTCATCACCGCGGAGTTTGGCGCGGCCGCGGCTACGGAATTTGGTCGTCCGATTTTCATCGGCGGCTTAGGTATGGTTTGATGCGGAATAGGTTGCGCTTCGCAATACTTGCGATGGTTGCGATTCACCTCCGCCATCGCTTTGCGGAATAAATCTTTATCCGCTGTTGCGTTGTCGTCTTGGTCGTCCATGCTGTACGCCGCCTCGTTCGCAGAAACAAATAATTGAAACAAAGGATTGCCGCGATCAATGATTCTTGAGATAGCGATCCGCATCCAACGCCGCCATGCAACCGCTGCCCGCCGAAGTGACCGCTTGACGATACACATGATCCATCACATCGCCGCACGCGAACACGCCGGCAACGCTGGTTTGCGTGGCGTCGCCTTGCATGCCGCCGCGAGTTTGCAAGTAATCGCCGTGCATGGACAACTGCCCTTTAAATAAGTCGGTGTTGGGCGTATGACCGATGGCGATGAACACGCCGAGCAACGGCAATGTGCGCGTGGTGTGCTGCGTGACATGCTTGATGCGGATGCCGGTGACGCCGCTTGGGTCGCCGAGCACTTCTGCCAGCGCATGATTCCATTGTAGTTTGATATTGCCGCCGCCGCCGTTGCGCGCGGTTTTCTCCAGCAGGCGAGTTTGCAGAATCGCTTCGGCGCGCAGTTCATCGCGCCGATGCACCAGCGTGACGCTGCGCGCGATGTTGGATAAATACAGCGCTTCTTCCACCGCGGTATTGCCGCCGCCAATCACGGCGACATCCTTATCCTTATAGAAAAACCCATCGCAGGTGGCGCATGCGGAAACCCCTTTGCCGAGGTATTCCTGTTCGGATGGCAGCCCTAAATACTTGGCGCTCGCGCCGGTTGCGATGATCAACGCATCGCATGTATAAACCCCGCTATCGCCGCTCAGTTTGAACGGCTTGTCGGTTAACTCGGCGGTATGGATATGATCAAAAATCACTTCGGTTTCAAACCGCTCGGCGTGCTGCAGCATGCGCGTCATGAGTTCCGGTCCCTGCACGCCGTCGGCGTCGCCGGGCCAGTTATCCACCTCAGTGGTGGTGGTTAGTTGCCCGCCTTGTTGCAAGCCGGTGATTAAAGTGGGCTGCAAGTTGGCGCGCGCCGCGTAAACTGCCGCGCTATAACCGGCGGGACCGGAGCCCAAAATTAATAAACGGGAATGGTTAGTTTTGCTCATCTTTATTAGCGGTGCGTTT
>JAHRAW010000138.1 GCA_020027415.1 Gammaproteobacteria bacterium | reverse complement strand
TAACGCCCACCTTTCTAGCAGCCTGTCCTCGCAGGTTTTAAGCGGGGGACTGCGGGAATGACGAATGGGGAGAGGGGGCGGGAATGACGAATAGGAGGATTCCCGCAGTTGGAGCAACCACAGTTGGAGCGACGCATGAGCCGTCATCAACCGCCGCCGCAGGCTTCTTCGCCGTATATCACCGCGGCTGGTTTTGCCGCCTTGCAGCAAGAGGCAAAGCGGCTGTGGAAAAAGCGGGCGGAGGTGACCAGCATTCTGTCGGCGGCGGCAGCCGAGGGCGATCGCTCGGAGAATGCCGAGTATATTTATCGCAAAAAACAATTACGCGAGATGGATCGGCGCATTCGTTATTTGCAAACCAGATTGCCTATTCTAAATGTGGTGCGCAAAGTCGGCAACACCGAGCAAGTGTTTTTTAGCGCCTGGGTTACTTTGGCGCGGGAGGATGGGGTGGAAGTGGAATACCGCATCGTTGGCGGCGATGAGATAGACAGCGATGCTTCCAAAGGCTATATCAGCGTTGATTCGCCGCTGGCAAGAGGCATGTTGAAAAAGAAAGTGCATGACCAAGTGGCGTTGCAATTGGGCGGCAAAGCGCGGCGGTTTTGCATCAAAAAAATTCGGTATGCGGATTAAAGAGCGAACCGCGACCGCGAACCGCGTGCGGCGGATTTGCTGGCGGGGTAACTCTGCCGCTACCGGTCAATCCACTATAACTGGTCAAGCAAGGCGATGTCGCCCAACCGCCGCATTTGCCGCAGAATCCATTGTTGGCGTTGCACCACTTGCGCATCCGCCGCCGCCGCCGAGCGGCGATTTGGGTCGGGTAGCACCGCCGCCAAGCGGGCGGCTTCATGGCGATTCAGGTGCGCGGCGCGCTTGCCAAAAAAATGCCGACTGGCGTTTTCCACGCCGTAGATCTGCGGACCAAACTGCACGATGTTCATATACATTTCCAACACCCGCCGCTTTCCCCACACCAAATCAATATACACCGCCAAGCCGGCTTCCAAAATTTTGCGCACATAACTTCGTTGCTTCCATAAAAATAAATTTTTGGCGACTTGTTGCGTAATGGTGCTGGCGCCGCGGCGGCGGTTTTTGCGTTCGCGCAAACTCTTGTATAACTCCACAAAATCCAACCCATAGTGACGCGCAAACCGCTGGTCTTCGGCGGCGATAATCGCCATGCCCATATACGGCGAGATGTTCTCCCACGGCTGCCAATCAAAAGCAAGCCAAGCGGAAGATTGCGCAGTCTGCGGTTCGTTCTGCAGCCGTGGTTGCGCAAATAAATTAACTTGCAAAAGGATGGAAGAAGTTGGCGGCTCAATCCACCGCAAACTGGCAACCGCCGCCATGCCGACGCCAAGCACAAGCAACGCCCACCGCCGTAGCCGCGCATAGAATAATCGCCGCTTGTTTTTCACGCCAGCGCGCATGGAGTATGGAGCATGGGTTGGGAAGGGGCGTTAAAAACCCGCCGCCATACCGTCTTTGCGCGAGTCGGAGCCGGCGATGTATCCATCCGCGCCGCGATAAATCAGTTGCGCGCCGCCCATGGAAAAATCTTGTTCTAACGCCTCGGCGTTGACCAATGCATGTCCGCGCCGCGCCAATTCGTTTTTCACCTCTTCCGCCACGCCGCTTTCTAAGGCGACGCGATTGCCGGGCAACACCTGCCATCTTGGCGCATCGCTGGCGGTTTGCGGGTTCTGTCGGTAATCGCAAATGCGGATGATCATCTGCGCATGCCCTTGGGCTTGCATCGGACCGCCCATCACACCAAAAGACAGCAGCGGTTTGCCGCCTTGCGTTACAAAACCGGGCAGGATGGTGTGGAACGGGCGCTTGCCGCCGGCGATTTGATTGCGATGCCCCGGCGTCAGACTAAACGCGGCGGCGCGATTTTGCATGTTGATGCCAGTTCCGGGAATCACGATGCCGCAACCGAAGTCGTAAAAGTTGCTCTGTATAAACGACACCATCATGCCGTGTTGGTCGGCGCTGGCGAGATACACGGTGTCGCCGGCGGCGGGTGCGCCAAAAGTCGGCTGGCCGGTGCGGCGCATGTCAATTAACTCAGAGCGTTGTTTGAGATAGTCGGCGGCGAGCAAACGCTGCGGCGGAAATTCAAGGTATTCATCATCGGCGATATAGCGGTGCGCATCCGCCAACGCCAACTTCATCGCTTCAATCTGCAAGTGAAAGAAGTCCGCCGAATCCAACGCATAGCAATTGATGCCGGCGCGCCCGCCGCAACCATGATGCGCCACAATGCCTAACATAATCTGCGCCGCCAAACCTTGTCCGTTGGGCGGCATCTCATGCACTTCCACCGCGCCGTACGCATTTGAGTGATAAGTATGCGCAATCGGCGGCGTCCAGTCGCAACGATGCGCCGCCAAATCCGCAAGCGTTAGTTTTGCGCCGGCGGCTGCGGCGGCTGCGGCTATTTTTTCGGCAAGCGCGCCGCGATAAAACGACTCGCCATGGCTGGCGGCGATGGCTTCCAGGGTCTCGGCTTGCTGCGGAAAGGCGAACACTTGACCGGCAAGCGGCGCCTTGCCGTTGGGTAAGAACTGAGCGAACTCGCTTAGCCCGTTTTGTTCCAGTTGGTTTAGTTTGCTGAGTTCGTCGCGGTGAGCGCCTGCCGCGGTCCCCCGAAAAGTTTGCTGTGCTTGCGCCCAATCGCGCGCCGTAAACGGCGACACCGCAAACCCATGGCGCGCATAATTAATGGCCGCATCAAACAATCGCGCGAACGGCAGTTTGCCGAACCGCCGCGACAATTCCACCCACGCGCTGACGCAACCCGGCACCGTGACCGCATCCCAACCGTACAACGGCATGCTTTGCCGCCCAGCGAAATCGTCCGCAGTCACCGCCGCCGGACTGCGCCCGCAAGCGTTCAACCCGTGCAACCGCGCGCCATCCCATACCATGCAAAACGCATCGCCGCCAATGCCATTGCTGCTCGGTTCCACCACCGTCAAAGTAATCGCCGCCGCCACCGCCGCATCCACCGCATTGCCGCCGTCATGCAACGCCTTAATACCGGCTTGCACCGCCAACGGCTGCGAAGTGGCGACCACATTGCGCGCCAACACCGGCATGCGCCGGCTGGGGTAGGGGAAGGTGAAATCCATCGCGGCTTGGGTTGGCGGAATCGCGGGCGGAATGGGGATACAATAGTTTATAGTTTACCACTGCCGCGTCCGCTCCGCTCCTTGCGTTGCGCTTGCGATTTGTGTTACGCTACCTGTTTCATGCAATTTAACTGGAGCGAATTAACATGGACACAAGTATTTCATTGAGCATTGCATTGCTAATGTTCCCGCTGGTGGTGGGACTGCAAACTTATTGGATTGCGCGCGGGCTGAATCGAGTCGGCACGCGGTTGGAGCGAGTGGATACCCGGCTGGACCGGATGGACGATAGACTGGATCGGTTGACTGCATCAACCGCGGCCGGGCTGGACGGCATTCGCGCCGAGTTGCATGCGCATGAGGTTGCATGCCAAGAGCGTAACAAGGGATTTGAGATTCGGTTGGATCGTCTGGAGCGAAATTAGCCGTCGTCGCGTGCCGCACACCGTTGCCGGTCTGCAATAAACAAACGGGGGCGGATGCCCCCTTCTTTTAATCCATCAGATGAGTTTGGAGAATTTCGTTTTTCCGCGAGGTGGCTTGCGCAATTACCGATTGCGCCTTAGTAATCTCCGATTCCAATTTTTCCACTTCGTCCACTAACTGCTGTTGCACATCCAGCGGTGGATTCGGAATTTTGAAATTCAGAATATCATCCGTTTTGCACACCGGATATTGG
>JAHRAW010000052.1 GCA_020027415.1 Gammaproteobacteria bacterium | reverse complement strand
AGTATACCAATAAAATCGCAATAACAAGAAAAATAATTAAAAAATTGACCTAAAAATCCACCCCACAAAGCCCGTCAGCCGCCGCTTTGCACGCCAAGCGTCGCTACGCGAGCCATTGCGCGGCAGTCAATTTCAAACACAGCAACCCCTTTTTCCAGATTGCGCTGCGCAATGAGCGCATCACGTTGAGCCGTGGGCGCCAACACTTCCATCCAATCAAATGCTTGTAAGGCGCGGTATTCTACCTGAATATCGGCTTTAAGCCCGCGCGCCAACAGATGTTCGACAAACTGCTCCGCCAACCCATCTTGCGTGAAATGCCCTAACGCGATGCGTATGGTTCCTGGCGCCTCAGCCTGGATAAAATGCGCAAATCCATCCTCGTTGAGTCGCTTCAACACCGGCGCGGCGGCGGTTGACGACGCAAACGGACCCAGGTGAATTTGGCTCACCCGCACCTCGCGACTGGCGCCGCGCACCGCCTGATACTCAAATTGGCGCGCCGCCAACCATTGTTTTGCCGCCAGCCAGCTGGTTTGCTCGGTAAACGGACCCATTCGGTAGCACGCTAAATCGGCGCGCGGGCGGGGGGGGTGATTGGCCGGCGGGTTGCCCGTCCTGGTTCTGGCGCGCGTTTCGCGCAACAACATCACCCCCTCTTTGTTGATTACCGGCTTGTCGGAAATCCAGGCGTTGCGGTCTTCCGCTTGGTCTCCGCTGCTGCCTAAATAAACCGCCACATTGAGCGCCACCAACAACGCCACCACCCACTTCACCATGCCGCCTCCCGTGATAAAACCGCCAACCCCCAAAGCACCAGTTGCGGTTTGATTTGGACTTCGCCAGCCAGCCATGGCGCGAGCCGCTCGGCGTCGCCGCCGGTGGCAATGACTCGACATTCGGTCTGCGCCAACGCCCGTTGCTGCGCGATGGCGAGATTGACCCCGCCCGCCACCGCCAACAACGTGCCGTTGGCAATCGCCGCGCGAGTGTCCGTGGCCGCGGGGTTGATGCACGCGTTCACAGTAGTTGATTCAGCCTGCGCAATGGCAAGGTGTTCGGCTTGGATGTTTTCAGTATGCGCCGCCAAGGCTTGTTGCATGCTTTGTATGCCGGGGAAAATCACCCCGCCGCGGAACACCCCGCCGCGAGCCAGCAAATCCACCGTCACCGCAGTGCCGACATCCACCACAATTACCGCCTGCTGTGGAAACATCTCGCTGACCGCCACCAACGCGCTCCATCGGTCGCTGCCTAAGGTCGCCGGCGATTGGTAGCAATTGACCAGCCCGGCGGGTTGCTGCGCGGCGGAGATCCACACCGGGCGCAACGACCAAGCCTTGCGCGTGAAATGCGCGACCGCCTGCTTGATTTGCGCGCGCGCCACGCACGCCCCCCATACCGCGCTTGGTCGGTCAAGATGCGCAATCTGAGCCGCCAACCGCGCGGCGAGCGAAGCCGGCGGCTGAGATTGCGGCGACGGCGACCGCGGCGGCGATGCGCGACGCGCCTTCACCTTTGTGTTCGCATCGCCCTCCGCCCAGTCCATCTCGCCGCCGGCGCCGAGCGTAGCGCCGTCGTCGGTGGTCGCCCACTTGACTCGCTGATTGCCGATATCCATTAACAATTTCATGGTGTTTTTTGACTGCCAAGCCGCCTCACTTGCCCTGAGAAAATGCGCCGCCGCCCGCCATGCTGCTGGATGAGCAGCGCGCCTTGATGATCAACCCCTTGCACGATGCCGTCCACGGACTCCCCCGGCAACTCAACCGACACCCGCTGTCCTTGATACGCGTTCAACTGATTCCATTCATCCACAAACTGCGCGAAGCCGCCGGCGCAAAATCGCCGTAGATAATGGCAGTGGCAAATAATCAAGGCGGCGGCGAGCAAATCACGGTCCACCTCATAGCCAAGCGTTTTCAAATCCACCCACGTCGGCGCCAGCCGGCACGCCGGCGGCAGGCGAACATTAATGCCAATTCCCACGACCGCGTGCGCGCCTTTCAATTCGGTCAACACGCCGCCTAATTTTTTGCCGCCGTGCTTAGCGCCCAAGCCTAATTCCAAGCCCGCCCCCGACCCCAATTCGGATACCAACAAATCATTGGGCCATTTCAAAGCGACCGCATCCACCCCCACGCGCCGCAAACTCGCCACCACCGCCAACCCACTAACCAACGACAAGCCAGCCGCCGCCGCCGCGCCTAACCGCCAGCCGATGGACAACAACACCGAACTCGCCGGCCACGCCTGCCACGACCGCCCATGACTGCCGCGACCGGCGGTTTGCAATTCGGCAACGCATACCTTGCCGTGGCAGTGTTGCTGCTGCAACAACCAGTTGTTGGTTGAATCAATGCGCTCAAACCAATGCACTTTGCCTACGGACACAACTCCGGCTGGTTGCAACAACGCATTTATTCGCGTCAGGTTATGGTTGCTCACGGGTCTTTGCCCTTGCCGAACGCTGAGTGCTAAGATTCGTCATTCCCCGCAGTGCTTCTCTTCTCGTCATTCCCCTAGCCCCGCTTAAACCTGCGGGGCCGGCTTTTTATCTGGTATCTCCTCTTAATGATTTCCTAAGGAGATTCCAGATAAACAGATCGCGGGAATGACCGGGTGGGGGGAAAGAAAAAGCCCCGCTGGATAGCGGGGCTTTTAATAATGCGCGGGTTCGCTTACAGATTAGCGATTCCGCGCATTGCTTCGTGGTTGCGTTAGAACTCCACCTTACCCTGCAATAG
>JAHRAW010000133.1 GCA_020027415.1 Gammaproteobacteria bacterium | reverse complement strand
AGCGGGTTGGGTTGGGTGGGCGACGCCCGCGACCGCGCGAATCGACGGGCTTAAAGTTGCGCTACGCGGCGCATCATTTTGTCAGACCTATTTATGCAGTGCTCATTTTCAGGTGGCATGTGGTTTTCAGGTAGCATGTTGGTTTTCAGGTAGCATGTGGCCTTGCTTTCTATAGTCTTCATTGTTGAGTTTTGGTTTTGAGTTTTCATTGTTGCCGCCACCGACCCCCGAGTCAGGTTCCACATCCAATGCCGTTTTATGAATACCAATGCAATGCTTGTTCGCATCGGCTGGAAGCGTTGCAGAAAATTTCCGATGCCCCGTTGTTGCGTTGCCCGGTATGCGGCGCGGAAAGTTTGCAGAAACTAATCTCCAAAGCCGCGTTTCGTCTCAAAGGCGCCGGTTGGTATGAAACCGACTTCAAAAACAGCGGCGCCAAAGCGGAGCAGAGCAAAAAGGAAAGCGATTCCAAAGACGATGCGCCGCGCAAACATCAGTCGGTGAAGCCGGCTGGTGACCAGTCGAACGCCGCCGGCGAGCAAAAAAGCCCTTCCTCAAAAACCCCTGCGGTTGCCGGCGAATCGTTGCCCGGCAAAGCCTAAGCCATGCCCATGCGCTTGGCGAATTTTGTAGCGGCGCTTGCCGCGCCGCGCCGAGGTTGGCTCGCTCTATGACCGCCCAAAATCCCCTGCGCACCCGCCTCGGTGGCGAACTCACCATGAACGATGTGGATCGCGCGGTGGTGGTGGCCGGCTGGGTATCCAGTCGCCGCGACCACGGCGGCGTAATCTTCATTGACTTGCGCGACCGCAGCGGGCAGGTGCAAGTGGTCGCCAATCCGGGGTCGGCGTCGCTGTTTGCGATCGCCGAACAAACCCGCAACGAATTTGTTTTGCAAGTGACCGGCACCGTGCGCCGCCGCCCGGCCGGCACCGTCAACGCCGATTTGCCCAGCGGTGAAATTGAGGTGCTCGCCGAGCAAATAGAACTGCTGAATCGCGCCGCGCCGTTGCCGTTTCAAATAGACGATGACGAGCTCAGCGAGTCGGTGCGCTTGAAATATCGCTTTCTGGATCTTCGCCGCCCAGTCATGCAAGCCGCTTTGCGCCAACGCCACCAATTGCTCGGCGTGATTAGAAATTTCCTGGACCGCCAAGATTTTGTGGAGATTGAAACCCCGCTACTGACCCGCTCAACGCCGGAAGGCGCGCGCGATTATTTGGTGCCGAGCCGCACCCAGCCCGGCGCGTGTTTCGCGTTGCCGCAATCGCCGCAACTGTTTAAGCAACTGCTAATGGTGGCGGGCTTTGAACGCTATTACCAGATCGCCCGTTGCTTCCGCGATGAAGACTTGCGCGCCGACCGCCAACCCGAATTCACCCAGTTGGATGTGGAGATGTCGTTCGTGGATGAGCGGCAGGTGATGGCGTTGATGGAGCAGTTGCTCCGCGAAATCTTTCAGCAGGTCATGCAAGTGGCGTTGCCCGACCCCATTCCGCGCCTGTGCTACGCGGAGGCGATGTCGCGGTATGGCAGCGACCGCCCGGATTTGCGCAATCCGTTGCAACTGAGCGAATTGACCGACGTGATGAAGGAAGTGGAATTCAAGGTTTTCGCGCAGCCGGCGCAAGATCCAAACGGTCGCGTGGCGGCGTTGAATGTTCCCGGCGGCGCGCAGTTGTCGCGCGCGCAAATTGACCAATACACCGACTTTGTCAAACAATTCGGCGCCAAAGGGCTGGCGTATATCAAGGTGGCGGCGGCTGATAATGGGCGCCACGGATTGCACTCGCCGATTCTCAAATTCCTGTCCGACGATACGCTGGCACAAATATTGGCGCGCACCGGCGCGCGCGCCGGCGATATGATTTTCTTTGGCGCCGACCACGCCGCCATCGTCAACCACGCCCTTGGCGCGCTGCGCGTGCAAGTTGGCGAACACTTAAACCTGCTTGCGCCCGGCTGGCAACCGCTGTGGGTGGTGGATTTTCCGCTGCTGGCTTGGGATCACGAAACGCGCCAATGGACGCCGCAACACCACCCATTCACCGCCCCCCGACCGCAACACTTGCAATGGTTGGATAGCGACCCGGGGCGGGTGTTATCCTGCGCCTACGACATGGTGTTGAACGGCGTGGAAGTGGGCGGTGGCTCCATCCGCATCCACCGCGCTGATTTGCAACTGCGCGTGCTCAAGGTTTTAGGAATCCCCAAACCGCAAGCCGAAGCCGAATTCGGTTTTCTGCTGGAAGGGTTGAAATACGGCGCGCCGCCGCACGGCGGCATCGCCTTCGGCTTAGACCGCTTGGCGGCGATGTTGAGCGGCGTCGAATCAATCCGCGATGTAATTGCCTTTCCCAAAACGCAGCGCGCCGCGTGCTTGCTCACCAACGCGCCGAACGCGGTTGACCACCGACAACTTCGCGAATTGGGTTTGCAACGCCGACCCACGCGCGCCGTCGTCGACTCCGGCAACGCCGATAACGCATAAGCCGTGCCGGCGGTGCCGTGCTACGGTTAATTCAAATTTTGACGGCAAGCCTCCAACTATGAAACATACCAACGCCACCCGCATTCTCACCGACCTGATTGCTTTGGACACCACCAGTCGCAACTCCAATTTGGCGTTGATTGACTATGTGCAATCGCTGTTGGCGGATCATTCCGTGCACTGCGAATTGACCCATGACGAGGACCGCGGCAAAGCCAATTTATTCGCCACCCTGGGCGGCAACGACGAGCAACCCGGCATCGTGCTTTCCGGGCATACCGATGTGGTGCCGGTGGACGGGCAAGAGTGGAAGACCGACCCGTTTGCCGCGCACATCATCGGCGACAAATTATACGGGCGCGGCAGTTGCGACATGAAAGGCTTTATCGCCATCTGCCTGGCGAATATCAAACCGATCCTCAACGCCGCGTTGCGCACGCCGATTCACTTTGCTTTTTCCTACGATGAGGAAGTCGGCTGCATCGGCGTTCGCCGACTGCTGGCGCAACTCGACAAGCGCGAGATTCAACCGACTGCTTGCATAATTGGCGAACCCACTAACATGGGCGTGATTCGGGCGCACAAGGGGATGCTGCATAAACGCTGTCGCGTGCGCGGCAAGGCGGCGCATTCCTCGTTGGTCGGGCAGGGCGTCAACGCGGTCGGCATGGCCGCCGAAGCCGTCCACTTCATCAACGCCATGGCTGCACGCCTCGCGCGCGAAGGACCTTTTGACCACGGCTTTGACCCGCCCCATACCACCGTGCATAGCGGCGTAATTCACGGCGGCACGGTGAACAACATCCTCGCCGCGGAATGTATGTTTGAGTTTGAAATTCGCAACCTGCCACAGCAAGAAACCTTGCCGCTGTTCGCGGAAGTGCAACAATATGTTGACCAAAAATTGCTCCCCAAGATGCGCGAAATTAGCGAAGACAGCGGGTTTGACTGGCAAACCATGGCGGATTATCCGGGCATGGATACCGCGACCGGCGAAGCCGTAATTGGCATGGTGTCGGCGTTGCAGCGCACCACTGCGGCGGAGGCGCCCGGCAAAGTCAGTTATGGCACCGAAGGCGGGCTGTTTCAGCAAGCCGGCATCCCCGCCACGATTTGCGGACCCGGCTCAATAGAGCAAGCACACAAGCCCGATGAGTATGTTGAACTTGCGCAATTGGCGCACGGCGAACGTTTTATTGCCAATTTAATTGATTCATTGCGATGACCATCTATCTTGGCCTTGGCGCCAACGATGGGGACCGCCGACAGAATCTGGAACGCGCCATCGTGGCGCTGCAGGAGGCCGGATTTCGCTTAGACAAGATTTCCCCATTGGTGGAATCGCCGGCGCTGTTGTCGCGTCATGCCGAGCCAACGTGGCATAAACCGTACTTGAATTTAGCGGTCAGCGGCGTTGCCGACTGGCAACCGCAGCAAGGCTTGGCGATTGCCAAACGAATTGAGCAAGACTTGGGGCGCACCGCCGGCGCGCGCTGGTCGCCGCGCCCGATTGACATTGATTTTTTGCATTGGCGCGACTGCCCGACGACCTCCGAGCGGTTGACCATCCCGCATGCCGACGCGTATCAGCGGGATTTTGTGCTGACGCCGTTGCTACACCTGCAGCCGGATTTAGCCATCGGGCAACAGGGCGAAAGCGTGTTTGCGCTGACCCACGCCATCCGCCCGATTCCGTTGTGGATGGCGGTGCTAAATGTAACTCCGGATTCGTTCTCGGACGGCGGCGAGTGGTCGGAGGCCAATCAACTGGACGCCTATCTGGACAAACTGATTGAGCGGAATGTGCAGATTATTGACCTTGGCGCCGAATCGACGCGCCCCGCCGCCGCGCCGCTTGATTGCCAACAAGAATGGGCGCGGCTTGAACCGGTGCTGCAAAAAATTGCTGAACGGCTGCACGGGAAACACATCAAGCCGTGGCTGTCGGTGGATAGCCGCCACCCGACCACCATGGACAAAGCGATGCGCTACGGCGTGGATATGATCAACGATGTGGGCGGGCTTGGCGACGCCGACATGGTGGCGGTTGCCAAAAACAGCGGCTGCCAAGTGGTGGCGATGCACAGCCTGAAAGTGCCGCTTAATCCGGCGGTATCGTTGCCCACGCAACGCAGCGCATGCAGTCAAATCACGCAATGGGCGGAGCAAAAAATGGAAACTTGGGCGCGCGCCGGGTTGGATCTCAATCGGATGATTCTGGACCCGGGCATCGGCTTCGGCAAATCCTCCCTGCAGGCTTTTGAACTGCTTTCCCATTGCCATGCGCTACGACAAAGCGGCTTGCGCTTGCTCATCGGGCATTCACGCAAATCCTTTATGAGCGGGATGACCGCCCGCCCGCCCCACCAGCGCGATCTGGAAACGTTGGGCATGTCGTTGGCGCTGTGTCAGCAAGGCGTGGATATCATCCGCGTGCATGCCCCGCTGCTTCACATGCGCGCCTATCTCGCGTGGGCGCATGTCACCGCCGCCGCCCAATCCGATAATGATAAACGCGAATTTTAGGCACTGACCAATCGCAGCGGAGGGCGCTTCGCCTCGCCGCCCCGCTACGATTTCCGCGTTTATGGTTTGCCGTCGGCGGCTTTAGGCGTTGTTGCGCCGTAGCAGTTGGTCAATGCTGAAGCGCCCGGCGCCGGCGCGGCACAACAACAAGAAGCCACCGGCGATGGCGATGTTTTTCATGAACAGAATCGTTTGCAATTGGTTGTTGAAATCCAAATGAAACAACAGCGCGGCGGACACGGAGAAGCCGACGAACGCCAACGCGAACCAGCGCGTCTGCCAGCCGATGATCACGGCGATGGCGCCGCCAATTTCAAGCGCAATCACCAGCGGCAACAGCGCGCCCGGCACGCCTTGGGATTCCATGTAACCATGCGCGCCGTCGTAACCGACGCCGAGTTTTCCAATGCCTGCCCATAGAAACAAAGCGACCAGGGCGATGCGCCCCGCCAGTTCGCCGTAGGGGCATGCCGTCTCTATCAATTGACAAACCGATTTTTGTAGTGCTTTCATTGGAGCCTCCGAATTTGGTTGCTTGGAAGTCGTAACCTACCATAAAATTCGCTGCGTAGGGACGAATGTGACCGCGTCTCCGACCAAAACAAAGCGCAACAAAACCATGCATTGCCCCCATCCTCACCACCGCGCCGTCGGCGGCAAAACGGCGGACGGCACCGCCTATGAGTTATGCGGCGATATCGGCTTACCGGTGCTGGTTTTGATACATGGGCTGGGGTTGAATCGGCATCTTTGGCGGGCCTACGAAGCGGCGTTGTTGCCGCATTACCGAGTGCTGAAATACGACTTATGCGGCCACGGCGACAGCGCACCGCCGCGCACTTTTTCGCTTGCCGGGTTTGCGGCGCAACTGCATACCCTGCTGGACGAGTTGCGCATCAAGGCATGCGCGCTGGTCGGGTTTTCGTTGGGCGGCATGATTAACCGCCGCTTTGCGATGGATTTCCCCGCCCGCGTTACCGCCTTGGCGATTTTCAATTCGCCGCATGAGCGCAGCGCAGAAGCCCAGCGATTGATTGAAGCGCGCGCCGCGCAGAGTGAAACGCATGGTATCGCCGCGGCGTTGGACAGTACTATGGCAAGATGGTTCAACGCCGAATTTCAAACCGCGCATCCCGAAACCATTGCGCAAATCCGCCGCTGGTTGTCGGCGAATGAGCCGGCGGTTTATGCGCAATGTCGCCATGTGCTGGTCGACGGCGTGTTGGAACTGATAGATCCGCAGCCGCCGATTGCGTGCCCGACTTTGGTGATGACTTGTGAACATGACCACGGCAGCACGCCGCGCATGGCGCGCGCCATCGCCGCCGAAATTGACGGCGCGCAAACGCGCATCGTGCCCGGCTTGCGGCACCTGGGATTGGTGGAACAGCCGACCCCATTCATCACCGCATTGCTGCAATTTCTGCAATCAGCGATACAATAAAACCGATATGAAATTTCAACTCGCCATTAATCTGGAACGCATGAACGACCGCATCGCGATGCCGGAGGTTGCGCGGCACACCTTGGCGATGGTGCAGATGGCGGAACGAGGGGGCTTTGAGACGGTGTGGGCGGCGGAACATCACGCGCTGGAAATGACCATTGCGCCGAACCCGTTTCAGATTTTAACTTGGTGGGCGAGCCACACCGAAACCATCCGGCTGGGGGCGGCGGTCGCGGTGGCGCCCTACTGGCATCCGATTAAACTCGCCGGGGAAGCCGCGTTGCTTGATTTAATCAGCGGCGGGCGGCTGCAATTCGGCATCGGTTCCGGGGCGTATCAGCGCGAGTTTGACCGCATACGTCCGGGGCTGAAACAAACCGATGCGTGGCGTTATACGCATGAAATGTTGCCGGCGTTAAAGGCGCTGTGGGCTGGCGACTACCAACACCAAGGCGAGTTCTGGCGCTTTCCAACGTCCACCTCGGTGCCCAAGCCGTTGCAAAAACCGCATCCGCCGATTTGGGTGGCGGCGCGCGCACCGATCACCTTTGATTATGCGGTGCAGCACGGTTGCAACATTATGTCGTGGCCCCTAACGCGCCCGTTTTCCGAAGTGGAATTGTATAAAGCGCGGCTGGATGAAGCGGTCGCCGCCCAGGCAAGTCAGCGCGCAACGCCGCCGCCGCGCCCCACTTTCGCGGTGATGCGCCACACCGCGCTGTATGCCAAGCAGAGCGAATGGGAGACGCCGATTCGCGCAGTGCAATGCGCGCTTGGCCAATTTGAAAATCTGTTCAGAAATTTAGGCGATGTGAACAACGGCTTTCCAAAGCAAATCGCGCTTGCCGAATTAGCCAACCAAGAACAATATGACCCGCAAACGCTCCGCGAGAATCTAATGTTCGGCACCCCGGCGCAAGTGATTGAAAAGTTGAAACGCTATGAAGAACTCGGCGTGGATGCCTTCATCTACTACGCCAGTATGGGGCTGGCGCATCAACCGCAAAAGAAATCGCTTGAGTTGTTCTGCGGCGAAGTGATGCCGGCGTTTGCGTAGTTTCCCGCCGCGCGCTGGGGGGCTCATGTTAAAGCAAGCGGCAAATAAGCGGATGGTGCCGAAGGCGGGACTCGAACCCGCACGGATCGCTCCACTGCCCCCTCAAGACAGCGTGTCTACCAGTTCCACCACTTCGGCAACAGATGATTGGCGACGCCGAAAGCCGCCTATTTGGTTGCTTCGGATTCGGCCGGCGCGGACGGCACATCGGATGGGTCGGTTGGTTGTTCGGTGACCGGCGGCGTATCCGCTTCCGACAGCGGTGAGTCGGAATCAGCATCAGAGTCAGCGCTAGAATCAGTCACTGAGGAGGAAGAGGTGTTGCCGAACACGCTGGTCGCTCCGCTTTGGTGGGTGTAGAGATACGCCAACGTCATGCTGGAGAGAAAGAAAAACGCCACCAATAGCGAGGTCGCGCGGCTGAGGAAGTTGGCGGAGCCGCGCGCACCGAACAGCGATTGCGAAGAGCCGCCGCCGAACGCCGCGCCCATGTCTGAGCCTTTGCCCTGTTGCAACAGCACCAATATTACGATGGCGACCGCCACCAGTAAATGTAGAACGAGTAGGATGTTGGCTAACATTGAACAATTCCAGTTAGGTGGCGGCGGCGTTGCAGATGGCAAGGAAGTCGCTTGCCTGTAAAGCCGCGCCGCCGATTAGTCCGCCGTCAATATCGGCGTTGGCGAGCAAAGCCGCGGCGTTTTGCGGTTTCATGCTGCCGCCGTATAGTATACGGCATGTAGCGGCGCGTGGGTTGTGGGCGGCAAGGCGTTGGCGGATGAAGTGATGCGCCTGTTGCGCCTGCGTCGGCGTGGCGGTCACGCCGCTACCAATCGCCCACACCGGTTCATATGCGATGACCAAGTTGGCAAAATCCGCCGCCCCGATGCCGTCCAGCGCCGCCGCCAGTTGTCGCTCCACCACTTGTTCGGTGCGCTCGGCTTGCCGTTGCGCCATGGTCTCCCCGCAACAAACGATGGCGCTGAGCCCGGCGGCTAACGCCGTCGCGGTTTTTTGCGCCACCAATGCATCGGTTTCGTGATAGTGCGTGCGGCGCTCGGAATGCCCGACAATGACATAGCGACAACCGCTGTCAACCAACATGTCGGCTGAAATTTGCCCGCTGAAAGCACCGTTGGCATGCGCGTCCACATCCTGCGCGCCGACCGCCACCTCGCTGTCCGCCAACGCCGTTGCCGCCAGTGGAATCAGTATATGCGGCGGGCAGAGCGCGACTTCCGCCACGCTTGCTGGGTCGGCGGCGCGGGCAATCGCTTGCTTAACTCCGCGCGCAATCTCCGCGCACAACGCCGTGGTCATGGCTTGGTCGCCATGCATCTTCCAGTTTCCTACCACCAGTTTGCGTCGCACTGCGGTTCTCCAAAATCGCGGTGATTAGAAGGGTGCGGAGTATACCGCTTGCGATGATTAAAAGCAATCGGTAAGAGGCGCAGCAAAAGCCCAGCGGAGATCAGCGAAATCTCAGCAGATACTCAGCGCAACGTGAAATAAAACTGCATGGCGAAAATGTTTGCTTCGGTGTCTTGGTAAACGCCGTTCAAACGGGCGGTGGCGACTCCGGGTTGGGCCGCGATTAGGTCGGTGGTTTGGCGAATCGGCGCCTCGTCAGTGAACAGATGCGCGAACGAAAAATCCACGCGCAGCGTAGCGGAGGCTTGATAGGCGCCGCCGACCGTCAGCCAGTCGCGCGCGGTGTCCGGAATGCGTGCACTGCGGAACGCGCGGCTTTTAAGCGGTGATTCATCTCTGGCAACGCCGCCGCGGAGCGTCCATTGTCGGTTCGGGCGATAATTGAAACCAAGGCTGTAAGTGTTGGCATCCGCCCAGTTTTGTCGGTCAATGGAGGACGGCAAGCCGCCGCCGAAGTCAATCCGCAGTTCGTCAAACTGGCTCCAATCGGTCCAGCGGATGGTGGCGAGCAAGTCGGTTTTTTCGCTGAGCTTCTTAAAGCCGGATAGGTAGGCGGTGGCGGGCAGGGTGACATCGGCGCGCGCTGAGGTGCGCACGCTTAATGCCGGAATGCGCAAATCGCCGTCCACTTGAAGCGCGACCGCGGAACGATAACCGAAGCCGAAGCGCGCGCGTCCGTTTTGCTCGCCAACCACGACGCCGAAATTGAAGCCAAGCGCGGTGGCATCGCCGGTCACAGTGGCGCGTGCGTCCGCGCCACCGACGCCGGTGAACTGCGCGCGGCTCAATTCAATATCCGCCGCCAGCACGGTGAGCCCGGCGCCGAGGCTGAAACCGGGTTTGGCGCGCCACGCGATTGCGGGATTGACTTCCAGCGTGCGCAAAGCGGATTTAATCGCGTGGTAGCGGCCTACCCAGTTGGCGGCGTAGGCGGTGGTCAAGCCGAACGGCGAAGTGACGCCGACAGCGTAGCGCAGGTCGGCGCTGAGATCGGCGGCGTAGTAAAAATTTGGCACCCACGCGACTTCACCGCCATCCGAACGCGCGCCGCTGAGCGGTATGGTGCGCGGCGCGGCCGGCGGCGGTTGCAACAGGCGGATGGTGGAGCCGCGGTCTACATATTTGGCATGCGGAGCGATGCTATGCAACCCGATTTCAAACTGCTTGCCGTTGCCGAGCATTAGCCCGGCGGGGTTGTGAAACATATCCGCCGGTCCCTCAGCCGAGATTCCGGCGCCGGCGAACGCGCGCCCCAAACCGCTAACGGTGGTTTCACTTACTTGAAAGCCGGCGGCGAACGCGACGCTATTGATGAGCGCGCATAAAACCGCCGCGCCCACTGCCGCGCTTAGGCGGCGGTAAAAAAATTTCACGGTATCCGTTATCCCTTAGTTACTTAGTTAAGTTGATTGGTTGTTCAGTATATCAGTGTATCAATTTCCCATTCATGCGCGGATGTGTACCACAAACAGCGCCGCGCCCATCAATATGCACATGCAAAGCAGCGTCAATATGAGCCAGCCGAATTGCAAGTACGCCACTCCGGACAGCCACGACCCCGCCGCGCCGCTCAAATAATAAACCGACACATAAAGCCCGTTCACCACGCCCTTGTGTTCGGTGGCTAACCGATTTGCTAAGCCGGATAAACTCGCATGGATGAAAAATAGACTGGCAGCGAGCGCGAACATGGCGGCGAACAGCGCGGCTGAGTTGGGCGACATGGCGGCGAACAAACCGCCGGCATTGACGGCCACGCCGATGAGCAAGGCGCGCGCGATATTGCCGACCGCGCGCAACACCCGCTCGGCAAGAATGGCGATGGGAATACCCGCCAAATAGCCGAGATAAAACATGGAAATTTCCGCCGCGTTGAACGCTTGATTGATTTCATGCAAGCGGAACGGCAATAAATTAAGCAGCCCGGCGAACACCAGAAAACAGCAGCCCAACACCACATAAATATTGCGATAGTTCGGATTCGCCAACACGCGTTTGATGCTGCGCAAATCCAAACGCTGAAAATTAATTTCGGCATCGGCGTCCAGGTAGCGCAGCATGAACCACATCGGCATCAGCATCAAGCCTAAGCTGGCGAACGCCCATTGCCAGTGGAGATATTCCGCAAACAACCCGCCGAGGGCGCGCCCGCTGAAGCCGCCGAGGATGGAGGCGGCGACATACCAGCCCATGGTTTGTTGTACCTTGCCGGGCGCCGCCATGGTCGCGCAATAGGTCATCAGCGAGGTGAAGATGGCGGGCAACAACAGCCCTTGCACCAAGCGCAACACGCACAAATGCCAAAACTCGGTGGCGGCGAAAAATGCCAGTTGGTCAATAATCAACAGCGAAACCGCCGCATATAACATGCTGCGCGCGGGTATCGCTTGCAGGAAATAGCCATACACGATGGGCGCCAACCCCAACGGCGCCAAAGTGAGCGTCACCAACAACGCGCTGGTGGCGGGCTGAACGCCAAACTCGTCGCTGAGCAGGGGCAAAATGGGTTGCGGAGTATACAGCGTGCAAAACGATAGAAACGTCATGCCGAGAGTAATCCACAGATTTTTATTCATCTACACATCATGCCGCCGATTGTTTTGCTGAGGGTGGTTTGCGCGGTGTTGGCAATCGGCAATTAGCGCGCCGCCAACAAGCGCGGCAAGCGTTCTTTCCAATTGGAAAACAGCACCAAATCACAATGCACCTCGGTGCCATCATTGCCCACCAAATCGGCTTCCCCAATGCGGTCGGCATGGGTTTCAACGAAGGTATCCGTCAGCAAGTTTAGCATCGCTTTTTTATAGTTGGTGTCTTTGTTGCCGGCGAGATGGTCGCCTTTCATTTCCAGCACCATCAATTTTTGCACGCCATACGCATCGGTTTGTCTTGCGCAGATAAAATCCGGATAAATTTTATCCCGCCGCCAACCTTGCAAATAATACTGATGGCGGGAGACATTGCGATGCCACCATTTCAAAGTTTCCGCGCCGTCCATATACACCGCAACCGTGCGCTCATCCTCGTTCAAGTCCGCTTGATAAATCGGCTGAAACAAACTTTTTTGTAACGCGCCGCCATGCGCGCCCACCAAGCACGTCGCCCCTTGCCGCTGAGTCGTTTGCGTCTGCGACGGCATTTGCCAATGCGCGCGCTGGAAGTCGGCGTCACCTCGCAGGTGAAACTGAATACAGCCGGCGTGCACCTGTTCGCGAAAGCGTTTTTCGGCGCGCGCATCGCGTTGCTCAAGCAGCCACTTGCGCAACGCTTCTAAAATATAGCCGCCCAACTTCGCCAACTCCGCTTCCGCGATTCCGCGCGCTTGCAAAGCGCGCACCACCGCGCCGACAATCTCACGCGCGCGCCAAGGATTGGTGACAATATCCGCAATAAATTGGGTTGCATAAGCGCAATCAAAAGCCGGCGGTTCGGGCGGCGAAGAGTGCGATTGAGTGGTTTTATTTTTCACCGCCGAGGGTTGCGCGGCGGAATCTTCCAGCCATATCTTGCGCAGTTGCCGCTCCGCCGCTTGGTAATTTTTCGGTATCCGCTCAACCAATTCCGCAACCTCTAAATCACCCCACTCCAGCGCATACAAAATATCCTCTTCATAATCCAGTTCGCGCGTTTCATGTTCGGTAACGCGCAACACTTTGGGCAGAAAAATTTGCGCGGAAGCAAACTTCGGGTTGCGATTAATCGCCCGCCGATTCGGTTGCTGCGGGTCGCCCACATGAATGGACTGCACCAAATCTCCCATGCCTTCCCGTTCCAGTCCCCGCTTAATTTGATCCACCACCGCATTGGTCTCA
>JAHRAW010000048.1 GCA_020027415.1 Gammaproteobacteria bacterium | reverse complement strand
TTTTTTGGGTTGGATTCCCGCTTTCGCGGGAATCTACGCCCGAATAGACCCTCCAATTATGCATGGGGATTCCCGCTTAAAAGATCGCGGGAATGACGGCGGTGGGGGGTAGGCGGTTGGCGCACGGGTGGCGGCGGGTTGTAGAAGAATCAACGGCGGATTGCAATGCTATAATCGCCGTATCTTGCGTCCCATCACTCACCGACTCGTCGCTATGTCTAAACTCAAAAAAACCGTGCTCGCCTACTCTGGCGGGCTTGACACCTCCATTATTTTGAACTGGTTGCAGCAAGAATACGGCTGCGAAGTGGTCACTTTCACCGCCGATATTGGGCAAGGCGAAGAGGTGGAACAATCGCGCGCGAAGGCAAAAGCCGGCGGCGTGCGCGAAATTTTTATTGAGGATTTGCGGGAGGAATTCGCGCGCGATTTTGTGTTTCCGATGCTGCGCGCCAACGCCCTTTATGAAGGCGAATATCAACTCGGCACCGCCATTGCGCGCCCGCTGATTGCCAAACATCTGGTGCGCATCGCCGCGCAAACGGGCGCCGATGCAATCGCCCATGGCGCCACCGGCAAAGGCAACGACCAAGTGCGCTTTGAGCTCAGCGCGTACGCGCTCGCCCCGCATATCAAAATCATCGCGCCGTGGCGGGAATGGGATTTGCAGTCGCGCCAAGACCTGTTGCGCTACGCCCGCGCGCACGGCATCGCTGTGGACAAGAAACCGGACGGCGGCTCGCCGTATTCCATGGACGCCAATCTATTGCACATATCGTACGAAGGCGGCGAGTTGGAAGACCCATGGCAGCCGCCGCCCGAAGCCGTGTGGCGATGGAGCGTTTCGCCGTTGCAAGCGCCCGATACGCCGCAAGAGGTGACGCTAACTTTCCGGTGCGGTGATGTCAGCGCGGTGGACGGCGAAACGCTGACCCCGGCCGCCGGCATGGAAAAGTTGAATGCGCTCGGCGCCAAACACGGAATTGGGCGCGCCGATATTGTTGAGAATCGGTATGTGGGCATGAAAAACCGCGGCTGCTATGAAACGCCGGGCGGCGCGCTCATACTCAAAGCGCATCGCGCCATGGAGTCGCTGACTTTGGATCGCGAAGTGGCGCACCTGAAAGACGAATTGATGCCGCGTTACGCGACGCTCATCTACAACGGCTACTGGTTCAGCCCGGAGCGCCGCATGCTGCAACAGATGATTGACGCTTCCCAGCAATCGGTCAACGGCGAGGTGAAGTTGCGGCTGTATAAAGGCAATGTGGAAGTGTTAGGGCGGCGCTCGGCGGAGCACTCGTTGTTTGATGAAAAAATCGTCACCTTTGAGCACGACGCCGGCGCCTACCAACAAGCCGACGCCAGCGGCTTCATCCGCCTCAACGCCCTGCGCCTGCGCTTGGCGGCGCGGTTGCGGTAATGGTCGGTTGCGCGGCGCCGACTATTCCGTACGCCAAAAATAACTCGGTCAATTTTTTTACCGCCGCATGATCTCGGTCGTGGTTCCGCTTTATAACGAAGGCGATGCAGTGTTGCGCGTGGTCGCGCATTTGCGGCAAGTTGCCGGGGTGGCGGAGGTGGTGTTGGTGGATTCGAGCGACCAACCGCAGTCGTTGGCGACGCTGGTGCAGTTGCAGCAACAACTTCAAATGGACAACGACCCGTTGTGCCGCGTGCTGAAATGCCACGTACGCGGGCGCGCGTTGCAGATGAATGCGGGCGCTGAGCAGTGTCGCGGCGCCACCCTGTTGTTTCTGCATTGCGACACCCGCCTGCCGGCGACGGCGGCGCAGGGTATCGCCCGCCGCCTTGCGCAAGGGCATGTGTGGGGCTGGTTCAATCTGCGGCTGGATGCGCGCGGTTCGGCGTATCGGCTGCTGGAACGCATGATTAACCTGCGGTCGCGATGCTGTCGCATCGCCACCGGCGACCAAGCGATGTTCGTGCAACGCCGCGTGTTTATTGCGCAGCGCGGCTTTGCCGAAATCGCGTTGATGGAGGACATTGAACTCTCGCGTCGCTTGAAGCGATGCGGTCAGCCCGGCGCGATATCGCAACCAGTATTAACTTCGGCGCGCCGCTGGCAAAAAAACGGCGTGGTGCGCACCGTGCTTTGCATGTGGAAGTTGCGCTTTTTATACTGGCTTGGCGGCAACCCGGAAGGACTGGCGCGCCGCTATCAAAATGTGCGCTGAGTTGCATGCGTGGTCTGATTTGTCCGAGTTGTCTGAGCCGAACATGCAAAAAACAATTGCGCCGATTCCGCTTTATCTGATGGCAAAAGCGCCGGTTAGCGGCGCCGTGAAAACGCGCATGCAGCCGCAACTGGACCGCGCGCAATCGGTGCAACTGGCGCATGTCATGTTGCAACAAAGCGCGCGCAACGCATGCCGCCACTGGCGCGGAGAAGTATCGTTGTGCGCCCTGCCGCAACCCACGCATCCGGCTTTCCGCCAACTGCTCGCCGACTATCCACTGGCGCACGCCACCCAGCGCGGCGCGAATTTAGGTGCGCGCATGTTGCAAGCCTTGAAACAAGGCATCGCGCGCGCCGGCTGCGCCGCGGTAATCGGCTGCGATGTGCCGCATTGCCCGGGCGACATTCTGCTTGCGGCGCATGCCATGTTGGCGCGCGGCGAGAATCCAGTGGGTCCGACTGAGGACGGCGGCTTCTATTTGCTCGGCTTGCAGCGCGCCGAGCAAACGCTGTTCAACGGGGTGCAGTGGGGCGGCGGTGGCGAGTGGGCGGCGGTGCGCGCGCGCGCCAGCGCCGTTGGCATGCGCTTTGCTGAATTGCCGCGGCTGCGCGATATTGACCGATATGCGGATTTGCAATGGCTTGCCGAGATGGATTCCGCCTATCAACAATTTGTATCGTGAAATCCTGCCAACCGAATTGCTCCCTTCGCCAACCGCGTCGCCAGTCGCCTTCGCACTCCTCCAATAATTACCCGCGCCATGAAAACCTCCACGCACCCGGCTGAGCCGCGTTTTCACTTGCAATTTCTGCACCCGCGATTTTGGGGCGCTTGGGGTTGGTTACTGGTGTTGCGCATCGCCATGCTACTGCCGCGCAAAAGCGTGATGAGGGTGGGCGGCTGGTTGGGCGATCAACTGCGCCGCCGCAATCATAAACGGCGGCGCATCGCTGAAATCAACCTGCGGCTGTGTTTTCCGCAGTGGAGCGAGGCGCAACGCCGACAGTTATTAGTGGAGCATTTTCGCCAGTATGCGCGCGGCTTGTTGGACCTGGGGCTGGCGTTGTGGGCGTCTCCGGCGCGGCTGAACAAAGTGTGCAGTTTTCCGCAACGCGCGCGGTTGTGCGCCACCGCGCAACAGAGCCGCATGATTGTGGTGACTTATCACCTGACCACCTTGGATATCCTCGGCATTATGTTAGCGGGCTTTCATCCGTCGGTGGGCATGATGAAACCGGTGCGCAATCCGCTGCTGAACTGGCAGTTGTGGAAGGCGCGCCGCCGCCGCGACCCGCGCAATATGACGGTGCTCATGCGCCAGCAAGGGCTGCGTCCGTTGCTGCGGTTGATGCGCGGCGGGCGCGTCTGTATGTTTGTTCCGGATGAAGATTTTGGCGAGTCTAAAAATACCGTGTTCGCGCCGTTTTTTGGCGCGCAAGCCTGCACTTTAACCGTGGTCAGCCGGCTGGCAAAACTGACCGGCGCGGTGGTGGTGCCGACCGCGGCGCACTTAGACCCGCGCAGCGGGCGTTATGCGATGACGGTCGGCGCGCCGCTGAAAAACTTCCCCAGCGCCGATGCGCAAGCCGATGCGAGTGCCCTCAACCACGCCATGGAAACCTTGATGCGCCCGGCACTGGAGCAGTATATGTGGACTTTCCGCTGGTTCAAAACACAGCCCGACGGTAAGCCCAACCCTTATGCCGAGATGACCAAACGCCCGCGCCATCGGCGATGAATATTCTCGTAATCAAGCAAACTTCGTTGGGCGATGTGCTGCATTCCACGGGGCATATCCGCACCATTAAGCAAAATTTCCCGAATTGTCGGCTGACGCTGCTGACCGCCGCCAGTTCCGCCGACATCTACCGCCACAATCCATGGGTGGATCAACTCATCCTGTTTGAAAGTTACCGCGTGAAGCGGGAATGGCGGCGGCGTCCGCTCTCCACCGCGCGCTATCTCGCCACCGCGTTCGCCGCGGTGCGCGCGCAGTATTTTGATCTGGCTTTTGACCTGCAAGGGCTGGCGAAATCGGCGCTGTTTCTGTATGCCGCCCGCGCCGGGAAAAAATATGTGAAGGGCAACTGGCGCGGGTTTGGGTTTGGCGCGCGACTGGTGCGGTTTCGCAATCCGGCGTTGCATGCCATTGCGGAAATGGACGGCGTGCTGCGGTGCGCGCAGTTGTCGGTTGACGACACCACGATGGAATTTTTCAGCGGCAGCGCGGCGCAACCATCTATTGACGGCTTGCTCGCGCAAATCAACCCGCGCCAGTTGCCGTTGTTGGTGCTCAGCCCATTTACCCGCTGGCGTTCTAAAGATTGGCCGTTGCAGAATTATCTTGAAATCGCGGTTCGCCTGGCGAGTGAAGCCGATGTGGTCGTGGCGTTAACCGCCGCCGCGGAGTTGCGCCCGCGCCTGGCCGAGGCGTTGCCGCCGAACTGCCCGGCGCAACTGCATAACTTGGCGGGCAATCTGTCGCTATTGCAGTTCGCCGAATTGGTGGGGCGCGCCAATTTGCTGTTAAGCGGGGATAGTTTTCCGATGCATGTGGCGTGCGCCAAAAATACGCCGGTGGTCGCGCTGTTTGCCCCTACCGATGAAGCCAAGACTGGACCGTTGGGAGCGCAGCACCAAGTCCTGCGCGCGCCGCATTGCCAACCTTGCGACCGCCCCAACTGCCGCCGCGATTGCCTCAGCCAAATTTCCACCGCCACCGTTTTCGGCGCGCTAACCGCGCGTCTCGCCGCACTCCGCGAATCGCCGGATTGAACTGAAGCCGCTGCAGCACGTCGCCGCGTGCAGTTCAATTTGCCAACCCCGCCATCTGATCAAATTCCAGTTGAGATTTTTTCGTTTCGCGCAACAACCACTCGCGAAAGGCGGCGATTTGCGGCTCTTTTTCGCGCCCCGGCATGCACACGAAATAGTACGAAACACTGGATTTACTCAACACTTCCGGGAACAAGCGCGTCAGCCGTCCGGCGTTCAAATCGTCCAACACATGCGCGCTGCGCGCTAACGCCACGCCTTGGTGATCAATCGCCGCTTGCACCGCCAAACTGGTCTGCGGAAATTTGGTGCTGGCGGGCATTCTCTTCACCGTCACGCCGGCATCGCGAAACCAATCCCGCCACCGCGGGCAAATATCCACCGCGCTGCGGCGCAACAACGGCAGTTTGAGCAAGCCCGCCGGTTCTTTCGGCAATGGATGCTGGGTTAAAAATTGCGGACTGCATACCGGAAAAACATATTCGGTTAGCAACAGTTCTTCATGCAACTTACCCCAGCCGCCATAGCCCAAGCGAATTCCAGCATCTGCGTTTTCCGCGTCAAAATCCACCAGATCATCCGAAGTAGAAATCCATACTTCAATGTCCGGGTAATCCTGATGAAAGTGTCCGAGGCGATGCACCAACCACTTGAAAGCGAAAGATTGCAACAGCGTCACGCGCAACGCCGCCGGGTTGTCGCTTTTCTCACTGAGGTCTTCCAGCGTCAGGGTGATGCGGCGGATGAAATCGCGAATGACCGGCACCAGCGCATGCCCGGCTTCGGTAAGCACCACGCGACGCCCCCGCTTCTCAAATAGTTTCAGCCCCCACAACTTCTCAGCGTGCTTAATCTGGTGGCTAATCGCGCCCGGCGTAACAAATAGTTCCTCCGCCGCGCGGGTAAAACTCAAATGCCGCGCGGCGGCTTCCAGCGCGCGCATGGCGGAGATCGGCGGGAAACGAACGCTCATTTCAAATCCATGAACAAAATAAATCTATGAACAAATGCTCATAGATACTATGAGTATATTTCGTTTGTTTTC
>JAHRAW010000116.1 GCA_020027415.1 Gammaproteobacteria bacterium | reverse complement strand
CGGCGCCTTGGCCATCTTTCACGCCGCGCATGTTTTGCCGGTCTGTATACACCAAGTCCTTTGATTATTGGCGCGTTAGGCAGCCGAATATTAGCAGAATAATACACGATTTAGCAGAATCGCTCACTCACATTGAAATTTGATAGTATTTACATGCTACCGCTTTTCGTAGCATAATATACGGAAAAACCACTTGCCAGCCCCTTTCACCCCACTTACTTGAGGCGACTACAATACTATGAAAAACCTATTTTCCGACCGCTACGGTAGCCCTATCGGCAGCCTTTCATTGGTTGCTGACGGGGGACGGCTTTGTTATCTTGATTTCGCCGATAATGAAACACGGATGCGGCGGTTGTTGAAAGCAAGGTATGGGGAATTTTCGCTGGTGGGGAAGGCGAATGTGCTGGCGATGCGCGATCGGTTGGCGAATTATTTTGGTGGGCGGTGGGATGCTTTTGATGATCTCAATCTGCACACTCTGGGGACGGAATTCCAGCGAAAAGTTTGGCGGGGGCTGAAAAAGATTCCGGTTGGCGATACGAGTTCCTATAAACAACTTGGCATTTCCATTGGGCGGGGAGCCACCAGTAGCCGCGCGGTCGGTAGTGCGAATGCGCTCAATCCGATTGCGATTATCATTCCTTGTCATCGGGTGATTGCAGCGGATGGTTCGTTGGGGGGGTATGCGGGTGGATTGGAGCGTAAGTCGTGGCTGTTGGCGCATGAAGGCGCGCGGCATCATTAACGAGTTTTGCGTACGCTGAATTCTGCGGGGGGCGTTGCACGTTACGCATGGCACGAGGGCGAAAAGCATGCGCGGCGGCACGGGTGGCCCGTCCACACTCACGTACGACAAATCGGCGTTACATCGCTACGCAGGAACGCGCGCTTTGAGGAACTTGCGTTGCAGCGCAACAGTAAGAGAACAGCGACTGCGTTGTGCATTAATATTGGTACCGAGGAGAGGACTTGAACCTCCACGGGGTTACCCCCACTAGCACCTGAAGCTAGCGCGTCTACCGATTCCGCCACCTCGGCTTGCAAAACCTGCAAGAGGAAAACATTATAATCCAACGCGGGAATTATTTCCAACCGGCGAATTTTCATCATGCGATCATGCGACGGCTGACCAATTTAAATACCATGCAATCTCCCAACGAATTATTAGAATCCCTGCGTGATTCGGCGCACCGAGTCGCCGCGCTAAGGGGGTTTCTTTGACTATGCGGAACAGAAAAACCGACTGCAAGAAGTTGAGTTAAGGCTGCAAAGCCCAAACATCTGGGACGACCCGGCCGCGGCGCAAGCGCTGGGACAAGAACGCGCGCGGTTGCAGCAAGTGGTGCACGGGCTTGACCAACTGCAACAACAAATCACCGACAGCGCCGAATTATTGGCGTTGGCGCAGCAGGAACAGGATCAGCCGACCGTTGCCGAAGTGGCAAAGGAATCATTGGATATTGTTGCGCGCCTAGAAAAAATGGAGTTTCAGCGCATGTTCAGCGGCGAAGCCGATGCCTGCAATGCGTTTGTGGATATTCAAGCCGGCTCCGGCGGCACCGAAGCGCAAGATTGGGCGGAGATGTTGTTGCGGATGTATCTTCGCTGGGGCGAGACGTGCGGCTATCAAATTGAAATGATTGATAAATCGCCGGGCGAGGTGGCCGGTATTAAAAGCGCGACCGTGAAATTGCGCGGCGAATTCGCGTATGGATATGTGCGCACCGAAAGCGGCATTCATCGGTTGGTTCGCAAGAGCCCGTTTGACTCCGGCAATCGCCGCCATACTTCGTTCGCTTCGGTGTATGCGTATCCGGAAATTGACGACACCTTTGAAGTGGAAATCAATCCGGCTGAACTTCGCGTCGACACCTATCGCGCCAGCGGAGCCGGCGGGCAGCATGTCAATCGCACCGATTCGGCGGTGCGGATCACCCATGTTGCTTCGGGAATCGTGGTACAGTGTCAAAACGACCGCTCGCAACATCGCAACCGCGCCGAAGCGATGTCCATGTTGAAGTCGCGATTGTTTCAGCACGAGATGCAAAAGCGCCGCGAACAACAACAACACATAGAAGACAGCAAAGCAGATATCGGCTGGGGCAGTCAAATCCGCTCCTATGTGCTTGACCAATCGCGCATCAAAGACCTCCGCACCGGCTTTGAGAGCGGCAACACCCAAGCGGTTTTGGACGGCGCGCTCAATCCATTTATTGAAGCCAGCCTGAAAGCCGGGCTATAAATCGCATCAGCCGGGCGCGCGTAGCGCGATGCGTTCGGCGTGCAATTCAACCAACATTTGACCGATATTCAATCCGTTTATGATTGATAAGAATACACTTGGGTTTCAAATAGGTCCACCGAATCTGCATGTGGAAAAACCAATCACGCAGTCGCGCGCGAAAAAACTAACCGCGCGGCGCGCGGGCGGCGAGGCCTTTCCCAATGATTTTCGGCGCGATGCGTTGGCGGGCGATTTGCATGCCAAGTTCACCGACAAGCAAGCCGACCTCGCCACGCAAACATGCCGCGTGAAAGTGGCCGGACGGCTGATGTCGCAACGCGTCATGGGCAAGGTTGCGTTCGCGCATGTGCAAGATATGAGCGGACGAATCCAGTTGTTTTTACAGCGCGATGCGTTGCCGGAGGGAGTCTATGACGCGGTGAAAAAATACGATATCGGCGACATCATCGGCGCCGAAGGCGAGTTGTTTCACACCAAAACCGGCGAACTCAGCGTGCGCGTGCAGCACATTCGGTTGCTGACAAAATCGCTACGACCGTTGCCGGAAAAATACCATGGTTTGGCGGACGCCGAAATAAAATATCGGCAACGGTATTTGGATTTAATTATGCATGCGCGCACGCGCGAGGTGTTTGAAATTCGCGCCAAAACGATTCAGTATATTCGCGAATTTCTGAGCGAACGTCGATTTTTAGAAGTGGAAACGCCGATGATGCATCCCATCCCCGGCGGCGCATTGGCGAAACCGTTTACCACGCATCACAACGCGTTGGACATGAAATTATTTCTGCGCATCGCTCCAGAATTGTATTTGAAGCGATTAGTGGTCGGCGGTTTGGAACGCGTGTTTGAAATCAATCGCAATTTTCGCAACGAGGGCGTCAGCAGCAAACACAACCCCGAGTTCACCATGCTGGAATTTTACTGGGCGTATGTGGACTACCAAACGTTGATGGATTTGAGCGAGGAGATGTTGCGCGGTCTGTGTCGCCAAGTGCTTGGAGCAACGACCATTAATTATCAAGGGCAGGCGCTGGATTTTGCGAAACCGTTTGCGCGTTG
>JAHRAW010000102.1 GCA_020027415.1 Gammaproteobacteria bacterium | reverse complement strand
TGGCGGAGTATTTTAAGCGGCGCTGGAACGAGCCAATTCAAATCAAACACTTGTTCTAAGTTTAAGGGATTGTTGGCGCGCGCGACTGAGAGGATAATTCGCGAGGAGTCCAAAAATCCAAGAGGCTAAGAGTCTAAACGAGAAGCGTGCCCTGAACTGGCGCGCTTTCCGTCCGCGGACAACCGGCGGGTTTTGTCGGCGTTACTTGCCGGCGACGTGGAAACCGGCGGGCAATTGCCCGTAATCCCCTTCGCCGAAGAAAAATCCTTGCATGTGTTTTTCAATCAACGGCAAGGTTTGCGGGTCGGCGGTATTGAGTCCGTTTTCGTTGATAATGGCGGTCAAGCGTTGTAGCCACTGGCTCCAGCCCGGTTTGGATACATGCGCAAACACGCGTTGCCCCAGTTCCCCCGGATAGGGCGGCGCATCAAGCGCTTCGGCTTGTTGCTACAATACCACGCAATATACGGTGCGGTTGGACATGGCTTTGTCGGTCAATTCATCCCGTTCAATTGATGCCGTAGTATATCCCATATCTCATATTCTATCCCGCTGTTGCCGCCATACCAATTGCACCCGAGTCGGCGTGCACAATGCACAAAGCGTGGTATGGTTAGAGGATGCAGGCCATGACAAACCTGAGATATTCACCGCGCAGTCTGATAGGAGCCGACCCCTAATATGATGAAACGATTTGCAACCCCGATGTATGCGATGTGGTGCGCGATTTGGTTGGGCTTGGCGGGCGGCGTGGCGCCGGCGGCGGCGCAAGATTTCACCCACTGGCAACAGCGCAAGCCGCATGCCGGCGAAACCGTACCGCACCAGAGTTGGGATGATTTATTGGCGCGCTATGCGCGCAACGGCGAAGACGGCATCACGCGCTTTGATTATCAAGCGGTGCCAGCCGCCGACTATGCCAAATTGCAAGCCTACATCGCGATGTTGGAAAACACCATGGTGACCGATCTTGCCGCCGCGCAACAGATGGCGTACTGGATCAACTTGTATAACGCGGTCACCGTGCGAGTGATTCTGGATCACTACCCAGTGGACAGCATCCGCGATATTGGTTTTGGCTGGGCAAGTTGGCTAAAAAAAGGCCCGTGGCAAGAAAAATTAACCATGGTTGAGGGCATGCAACTCAGTCTGGACGATATAGAACACCGCATCGTACGCCCGGTGTTCGGCGACAACCGGGTGCACTATGCGTTTAATTGCGCCTCCATCGGGTGTCCCAACTTGCCGCCGCGCGCGTACACCGCCGATAATTTGGAAGCCATGTTGGATGCCGCCGCGCGCCAATATATCAATCATCCGCGCGGCGCGCGGTTTGTGGACGACAAATTAATCGTGTCCAGTTTATTTCAATGGTATGCGGAGGATTTCGGCGCCAACCAGCGGCAAGTGCTTGCGCATATCAAACACTACGCGCAACCGTCGCTGCGCCAGCGGCTGCAACGCGTCAACGCCATTGACGATTTTTTTTATGATTGGGCGCTGAATGATGCGCGCGCGGTGGCGCAGTGATCGCGCACCGCGCCGTCACGCTGATCATCCCTGCGCGCAATGAGGCGACTTCCATCGCCCCAACCCTGCGAGAAATTCCGCCGATTATTGACCATGTCATCGTGGTGGATAACGGCTCCAACGATGCGACCGCGGCGATCGCGCGCGCGCATGGGGCGAAGGTGGTGTATGAGGCAAGGGTTGGCTACGGCGCCGCGTGTCAGGCGGGAATAAAACGCGCGCGCGGTGACTTGCTTGCCTTCATGGACGCCGACCACAGCGATTATCCGGCGGACCTTGAAACGGTCATCCAGCCGGTCGCCAGCGGGCGCGCGGAACTGGTGATTGGCACGCGGCTTCGGCAATCGCGCGCAGCCTCGGCGCTGTCGCTACACCAGCGTTTCGGCAATGGCTTGGCGTGTTGCGTAATCGCGCTGTTGTATGGCGTGCGCTACACCGACCTGGGGCCGATGCGTTGCATTCGCCGTGACACCTTGCAGCGCATGCGCATGACCGACCTGGATTATGGCTGGACCGCGGAGATGCAACTCAAAGCCGCGCGGATGGGCGTTCCTGTTTTGGAGGTGCCGGTGCGCTATCGCAAGCGCATCGGCAAATCCAAAATTTCCGGCACCGTGCGCGGCTCGCTGATGGCGGCGTACAAGATTTTCTACTGGACGCTGAAACTGGCGGTGCGCTGAGTTTAATCTGCGCCGGCGCGGCGCGCGCGCCACCCGTCCACCATCAGCGCCGCCGCCACCGCCACAACCTGCGCGTAATACGCCCACGGCGCGATTTGATGAACGCTCAAACCGGGCGCAAGGTAGTGCAGCCCGGAAACATACGCAAGTGGCGCCGCGGTCGCCAGAGTCCATGCCCAAGCCTGGGGGCGGAGCGCCGCAAAGGGCAGCAACCAAACCACATACCATGGATGAAGCACCGGCGAGAACAACAAAAATACGCCGAACACCCATTCCCCGCGAGGGAAAACCGCGCCCGTTTTTGCCCGCGCCCAGCACCGAAAATAGGCCCCCCACCACAGCGCAAACAAGCCGAAACAGAGCGCGCGCGCCCACAAGTTGTCAAAATAATAGGTCGTCGGCAGAAACAAACTGGCGTTGAATTGCCAGCGTTGCACGAACACGCCCAGCACCGCGAGATCGCTCGCGCCTTGTAGCAGGAACGGCAAATACAACCCGGCTAATATCGCCGCGCACAATAGCCAATACCGAAACGCCAAGCGAAACAGCAGGAACGGCAACAGCAACCCGGCAAATACTTTGGCGGCGCACGCCATCGCCATCAGCCCCGCCGCCCAGCCCGGCCGGTCCAGTTTTCGCAGGTGAAAAGCCGCCATCAGCAAGGTGACGCCGATTACATCCGGGTGCGCGGTGAAACTGAGTTCCTTGATGAGCAGCGGCGACCAGGCATACAGCATGACAAAACGAGCCGGCGCATAACGGCAGAGCAGCCCGATTAGCGCGAGGTCAAACAGCGACACAACGGCTTGCAGAACTTTGATGTTGACCGGGGAGATTAAGTGCGCGGCGGCGAAAATAAATTGCAACACCGGAGCATAAATAGTCGGCAACGCCGGATTATTGACGCGACTCAGCAGGTGTTGGCATGCCGTCGGCAGGTCGTTGGCGACGAACATGGACGCCGGTGAAATACCATACGGCGTGCCCGTTTGCACGAACACGCAGCCATCCAGCAAATAACGAAAATGGTCGTCTTCCAGTATCGGCGAACCGGAAATACCGATGATTCTGAAAACCACCGCCCACAGGATAATCGGCGCATAGCCGGGCTGGTTGTCGCCGCGCGCGCAGTAGAAGTAGTATCCAAACAATATGGCGGTGATCAAAAAATGCCCGCCAAGAAATTCAAACAAGCCAATTCCGGACGGCAGATTGGATGCATGCGCGAGATACCAGTAGCCCAGCGCGCATCCGCCGCCCGCCAGCGTGGCGGCCCGCCAAGGTTGAGAAAATTGCGGAATATGCATCTTGCGCGGGGGACGGATTTCTTATAAAGTACAGATTGGATTTTCCACCATGCGACTTTCTCAATATCAGGTGCACAAATGGCAAATAAAATAACGCTTATTTTACTGGCGGTGTTGCTGGTCGGCGGCTTCGCCAACTGGAGTTTGGCTTCGGGTGGCGGCGCCGGCGGTAGCGGTTCGGGGGCTGCCGGCGGTGGCACGGGTGGCGGCGGGGGTGATTATTCCTCGTCCAGCAACTATGCGATTGGGCAGAGCGTGTTTTTTAAGACCTTGCACTGCGAGGGATGCCCGCTGGCTGGCTTGCCGCTTGACCAATCTTCGGTCTCTCTCATCTTGCCGTTGTTGGATGCGAACGGCGACCTCGGCAAATTACTGAGTTACCGCAAAAGATACGCAGTGCAGTATTTTCTCAGAAAACGTTTTAATCTCTGACCTTTTCTCCATTTCTATTTCCGCTCGGTTCAGGCGTTAGCGACGATATCCACATACAATTTCTGTTGCTGCGCGTGCCACGCCATCGCCGCGGGCGCAAAATCGCGGCGCGGCGGGGTTTCGGGTTGGTAGTGATGAAAGCGGTCTTCGCCGCGCACCAACAACGCGCTGCTGCCGGTCGCCTTGGTTTGCTTCACATGCGGCGCGATATATTGAATGTTCAGCCCGATGCGGCGGTCATCGCTGCGATTGGGCGGCGAGCAATGCAAAGTCCAGCCGTGATGAAACGAAGCCTGCCCGCTTGCCAGCGGACAATACACCGCGTCTGGTTCGTTCACCCCGTGCACCGTTTGGCTTTGGTAGAGCACATTGGTTTCATCCTGAGCCGAAGTATCGTGCGCGCTGGGTCCGGCGCGGTGACTGCCGGGAATCATGCGCATGCACCCGCTGCGCGCATCCGCGGTTGACAACGCCAGCCACACCGACACCTGCGCATCGCCATCCAAGCCCCAGTAGGTTAAATCTTGATGCCAACTCACATGCGCCGGCGAGTTCGCTTCCTTGATGATATAGGCGGTGTTGTAGAGCAGAATATCCGCGCCTAAAATCTGTTCCACTACATTCAGTATCGTCGGGTGGGTCGCCAGTTGATAGGGCGAGCGCAAAATAGCATGTATCTTTGCCAGATAATGCACCGCTCCGAGGCGGCGTTCCGCTTTTTGCATGAGTTGGCGGTGGTGCAGTGCTTGCGCGCGACTGAGGACTGTGACCGGAGATAAAAATCCCAGTTTGTCATAGTCGTCTTTGAGGTTTTCGGGCATCGGCATCGGCGGATCCTCGCAGCATGGAAGGTTGGATGGGACGGGTTAGTCGCTACATGAATGTTTATACAGCATGCGGTTGCAACTTTCTATCAATCGGTTTGCGATCCTCAATCGTCTTTTGCTAAATTCCGACCGCGCCGTACTCATGCCTAATTTTATGCCTAATCGTATGCCTAATACCCGCGCGCAAAATCCGCCACATGCGTCAGCGGTTGCGCGGCGCGCAAGCGGGTGATGTTGTCAATGACATGCTGCGCGCTGGCGGCCGGCGCAGTCATACTGGCGATATGCGGGGTGATATAAACATGCGGATGCGTCCACAAGCGGCTGCTTTGCCGCAGCGGTTCTTCTCTGAACACATCCAACGCCGCGCCGGCAATTTGTCCGCGCTCCAACGCCGCCAATAATTCGTCTTCATTGCAATGCCCGCCGCGCCCGGCGTTAATCACAAACGCGCCTTTCGGCAGTTGCGATAGGTGGTCGGCGTTGAGGATATTTTCGGTGTGTTCGGTCAGCGGCAGCAAGCACACCAGTATTTCGGTGCGCGCCAAGAATTGCGCCAGTTGCGGCTTGCCGTAATACGAGACCACCCCGGGCAAGGTTTTCTCGGAGCGGCTCCAGCCGGCGACCGCGAAACCTAACGCCGCCAACGCCGCCGCCGCCGCGCCGCCCAACACGCCGAGTCCGAGGATGCCGACGCGCCGTTCCCAAGCCGGAATTTGGAAGCGTTCGTTCCACACCTGATTGCGCTGGTCGGCTTCATACTGCGGCATGAAGCGGTGAAAACGCAGCACGTTGTACAGCACATACTCGGTCATGCCGGCGGTCAGCACGCGTTCCACCATGCGAATTACCGACACGTTGGGCGGCACGATGTTGTCGCCCATCAAATGGTCCAAGCCGGCGCCGATGGAGAAGATTAATTTAAGATTGGGAAAGCGCGCCAGCGCGCCCGCTTCCGGCTGCCATACTAAGGCATAATCAATTTGCTCGGCGTTCCCCGGCGAATTCCAATCGCGCACCTCCACATCAAAATCGGCAAAGGCGGCGACCCATTCGTCGGTGCGCTCTAAATCGGCTTTGATTAGTAACACTTCTTGCATCGGTTGCCCCCAATTCGCCGCTGAGAGTCGGCGTGGTTTGTGGTTGGATTGTAACCGTAGCGGGTGAAAATTTTGCGGATAATTTTGCTACTATACCAAAACCTACCGAATCTCCACAAACTGCGAGGCTAACCGATGGACCACCCACTTGACTATATTAAATTGAAAGCGAGGCGGGTGCGCGATTTAGGCAAAGACGAACGCTGGTTGCAACAAGCGATTGTGGACGACCCGAAAATTTTAGGCTTGGGCGACACGGTTGAAGTATTAAGCAAAGAGCGCCGGCAGCCCAGCGGCGGGCGGTTGGATATTCTGCTTGGCAATG
>JAHRAW010000094.1 GCA_020027415.1 Gammaproteobacteria bacterium | reverse complement strand
ACTGTTAGCAATTGATGAAAAGCATATTAAAGTACATAAAAGACTAAATGCCAATATTTTGTACGGTTTTAAGCAAAGTATGTATTTTTTCATGATTAGAAGTGTTATTTAATACTAACTGTATTCATGGTTATAAATTTTATTCAAAAATACAAAAAAAAGTTGGATGGTGGTTTGAATCTGACGGGGCGGGGCGAGTTACCCCGCCTTCCCCTATCGGAACTGAAAAAATAAAAAGGATGCCCCCCGAAATGATTCAAACCTTGCGCGCGGTGTTTTCGCGCGTATTGCCCTATCTGCTCATGCTGGGCTGCGGCGTAATCTGGGGTATGACTTTTTCGCTGGCGCGCATCGCCACTTTTGAAGCCGCGCATCCGCTCAGTTTAACTTTTTGGGTGGTGTTGCTCGGCGGCTTGTTGCTGTTGGTGTTTTGCCTGCTGCGCGGCGGTTCGCTGCGGTTAAATCGCGCCGACCTTAAACATTGCGTGGTGATCTCGCTGTTCGGCAGCACCATTCCTTCGTCGCTGTACTTTTATGCGGCGCCGAAAGTGCCGGCCGGCGTATTAGCCATCACCGTGGCATTTATGCCGATATTGACTCATGCCGGTTCGTGGTTGCTCGGCGTTGACCCGTTTTCCCGCTGGCGCACCTTGGGGGTCGCGCTGGGTTTTTGCGCCATCGCGTTGTTGGTGTTGCCGCAGTCCAGTTTGCCGGAGCCGCACATGGCGCGTTGGGTGTTGGTGGCGCTACTGGCTGCGCTGTGCTACGCGGTGGAAAATATTTATGTGGATGTTTGCATTCCGCGGCGGGCCGACCTAAGCGCGCTGCTGACTGTGGCACTGTTGCTCGCGGCGTTGATGTTGGCGCCGCTGGTGTTTGCGACCGGCATATTCCGCCCCATCAGCCTGCCGCTGGATAGTAGCGAACTCGCCATCTTGAGCATGGCGGTGGTAAGTTGCAGCGTGTATGCGATGTTTTTGCATTTGGTGAAAATATCCGGCGCGGTGTTCGCCAGCATGGCGGGCTATCTCATGACGTTAGCGGGGGTATTCTGGGGAATGCTGTTCTTCTCCGAGCGACATTCATGGTGGGTATGGGCGGCGTTGGTGGTGATGCTGCTCGGCATGTTGCTGGTTACGCCGCGCCGTGAGCCTACAGATGACCGCGGCGGCGCCCCCACATCCACATCCTAAGCATTATTAACCAACAACCGATTAACCCGCTTCACATATTCGCTCGGGTCTTTAAGCGAAGCGCCTTCCGCCAGCGCGGCTTGTTCAAACAATACGATTGCCCAATCGTCAGCCAGTTCGCCGCTCGCATCAATTTGTTTGACGATGGCGTGTTGCGGGTTGATTTCTAAAATCGGTTTCGCGTTGGGCGCATCTTGCCCAGTCGCTTGCAGAATGCGTTCCATATTGCCGCCGAGGTCGTGGGCGTCGGCGACCAGACAAGCCGGCGAATCCACCAAGCGGTTGGAAATCCGCACATCCTTCACTTGCTCTTTCAGCACCGCTTTGATTTTATCCACCAACGGTTGCAAGTTTTGTTTTTGTTTATCGGCTTGCTCGTCGCGCTCGTTGTCGGCGCTTTTCTCGCCGGTCAGTTCCGCGATATCCAGATCGCCTTTGGCGATGGATTGCAACGACTTCTCCTGATATTGATTCAGCTGCCCGACCACCCATTCATCCACCGGGTCAAACAGCAACAGCACTTCAATATCATTTTCACGGAAAATTTCCAGATGCGGCGATGACTTGGCGGCTGCATAACTGTCCGCGGTGATATAGTAAATGGCCTTTTGTTTGGCCGGCATGCGCTGCAGGTAATCATCCAGCGACACGCTCTGATTTGGGGTCGCGGCGGCGCCGTCCGCGGACTTAGATGCAGATGTGGATGCAGATGCCGTTGCATTTGCGGTGTTCGCGTTCAAGGAATCGGTATGGGTTGAGGCAAAGCGCAGCAGTTTGGCGATGGCGTCTTGGTTGGCGAAATCCTCAATAACCCCTTCTTTCAGCACGCGCCCGTATTCCCGCCACAGCGAATTATATTGGTCGGGCTGTTTGTCGGCGATTTTTTTCAACTCGGCGAGTATCTTTTTGACCGAAGCCGCGCGGATTTTGTCAAGGTCTTGATTCTGCTGTAAAAACTCCCGCGATACATTCAGCGGCAGGTCGGTGGAATCCACTAAGCCGCGCACAAAGCGCAGGTAATTCGGCATCAATTGCTTGGCATCTTCGGTGATGAAGATGCGGCGCACATACAATTTGATGCCGTGCCGTTGTTCGCGGTCCCACAGGTTGAAGGGCGCTTTTGACGGAATATAAAACAAGGAAATATATTCCATCTTCCCTTCCACCCGATTGTGCAGCGTGACCGCCGGCGGCTGCGGGTCGTAGGTTAGCGCGGTGTAGAACTGGTTATATTCATCTGCGGAAATCTTGGCTTTCGGGCGACACCACAACGCCGAGCCGTGGTTGACGGCTTCCCATGGCGGCGGCTCAGGGTCTTGCCTTTGCTGGTCGTCAGCGCCCGGTTGCGCTGGTTGGCGCATGTAAATCGGCAGCGAGATATGGTCGGAGTATTTGCCGATGATGTTGCGCAGGCGCTGCGCGGACAGGTATTCTTTTTGCTTGGCGTGCAGTTTGAGGATGATTTCGGTGCCGCGTTCGGCGCGCTCAATGGTTTCCACGCGGTATTCCCCGCTGCCGTCGGAAGTCCATTTGACCGCTTCGGCGGGCGCTGCTCCGGCGCGGCGCGTCAGCAGCGTGACCTCTTTCGCCACCAGAAAACTGGAATAAAACCCGACCCCGAATTGACCGATAAACGCGTTATCGCCGGCGTCGTTATCGCCGGATTTTTGCTGCGCCATCCGCGCCATAAATTCGCGCGTGCCGGAGCGGGCGATGGTGCCGATATTCTCAATCACTTCGGCATGACTCATGCCGATGCCGTTGTCGCGCACGCGGATGGTTTTTTGCTGCTCGTCGATCTCAATCCAAATGCCGAGACTCGCTTCGCCTGGCTCATTTTGGTACAGATCTTTTTCGGTTAACGCCAAAAACCGCAACTTATCGCAGGCATCGGAGGCGTTGGAAATCAGTTCGCGCAGGAAGATATCGCGGTCGCTATACAGCGAGTGAATGATGAGTTTCAACATTTGTTGAACCTCGGTTTGAAACGCATGCGTTTCCACGGCGGGCTTGGCGGTCATAGGCGAATCAAGGTGTGGGTTAATCAGTAATGCAAACAAAATGGGGGGTTACTGGAAGATTTTCAACCTTTTCAGCGCACTTAATGCGCCGCCGGTTGCAATGAGCCGACTGGAATGATTGACCATCGCGGTGAATATCGGTATAGTTCACCGAGTTTATCGGGCGTGGCGGTGGCGCCGGCGGCAAT
>JAHRAW010000039.1 GCA_020027415.1 Gammaproteobacteria bacterium | reverse complement strand
AGACGGTTGGGAATGTTGAGTTGTGGCCGTAAATCTACCACCTAGCGCAGAAAATCGTCAACGGTCGCGGTTAGTTCCAAGCAGTGCGCCAGTCGGGCAATGCGCGCCTCAATCGCGGCGCGGTTGGCGAGCAACACATACAGCATTAAAATGGCGTTCAAGAGTCCGTGATGCGCGTCATAAAGCGCGCCGCGCCCACTTCTGGGCCGGTGCCAGCGGTGGTTGGCACAGCGATAATCGGTACCATGCTCGCCGTGCTGAAACGCAGCGATGCCGGCATGGATATTGTCGCCGGTCGGGTTGGGCTTGAGGTCGCTGAACACCCGCAAGGCAAGCCCGCGGCGCGCGCAATCGGCGACCATATTGGTTGCCATCGACAGTTGCGCCAGTCATGGATCGGTGACCAATAACGGCGCGCGCATGCCAAACTCGGCGCAGGCTTCCGTCAGTTCGCCGCCGGCGATTCGTCCGGCGCCGGCGCGCACCGAAGTGGGGTAGTTCCAGTTTGCGCGCATGCGGGGTTGGTGCGGAAGTTGTGAAACGAATGCAGTGGTTTCAACTGCCGCGGTAAGTGGAATAGCCGAACGGATTTAATAGCAACGGGATATGATAATGCTGACCGTCGCCGCGGATGCTGAATATGATTTCCACGCGCGGATAAAAACACGGCGTATTGTGGTTGCAATTACGATTGCGGGATTGATAATAATCGCCGGTGTTAAAACTCAGTTTGTACTGTCCGGCGGGTAATGCAGTGTTGCGGTCGGCGAGTAACGCGGCAACCCGGCCATTTTCATCGGTGGCGGCGGCGGCGAGTTCCACCCATTCGCCGTCCACCTGCTGCGCCAAGGTTACTGTAACCGCTACTGCGGGCTTGCCTAAGGTGGTATCTAAAATGTGGGTGGTGATTTGGCTCATGGCGGCGGAAACTTATCAAGCGGATTTAGTTTGCGAATAGTTGGCGGAGTCTGAGTTGCATAATTTTACGCTGCTGTTCGGCGGCGTTGGCGATTTCTTCGGCGCGCGTGTTGCTCAGCCGAGATTGCAGTATGCGCAGCATTTGCTCGGCGGATTTGCCGCGCGCGCAGACGATGAAAATGAAACCAAATTTTTTTTCATAGTCGTGATTGTACTGCGCTAACGACTCGCGTATTTGCGGCGAGGATTGCCTTACTTGGGCTTGCTCGCTGTCGGCAAGTTGATTCGCCGCGGTCGGCGTATCGCCGCGACCTTCGAATTCGGCTTGCCCGATTTTGGGATGGCTGCGGAATGCCTCCAGAAAATCGCGCGACTGCATCGCTCGCCAGTGGCGGTCGGCGGCAGCGGTGATTTCGTCCACCGAATCATAAGGGCGCGCCGCCACCATCCGCGCCACCCAGCGGGAACTGCCGCAACAGCGTACAATGCAAGCCGTGGCTGCGGCGTTGCCGAGTTGATTGAATTGAGCGACGCGCACCATCGCGGTATGGTTCTGGTTCTGGTTATGGTTCGCCATCATTGTACGCCTTGTCTACGCGCCTACGGCTTGCGCGCTAAATCAATTTCAATTTCTTAAAACCATGCCGCCAATAACCAAGCAAGCCACATGAGCATCGTAGCGCATCGTGGAGAGATGCTGCATTTTTTAGACGACCCGGCGCAGCACGGCGACGCGGCGTGGCAATATTTTCCCGACGGCGCGTTAGTCATAGAACAAGGGCATGTTGCCGCGTGCGGCGATGCTCGCGCCGTCCTGCCGCAATGGCGCGCCGCCGAAGTGATTGCGCACCCGGATTGTTTGTTAGTTCCCGGGCTGGTGGATACGCATGTGCATTATCCGCAGTGCGAGATTATCGCCGCGTATGGCACGCAGTTGTTGGATTGGTTGCAGCGCTATACTTTTCCCGCCGAAGCCCGATTCCACGAGCGCGCGCACGCCGACCGCATCAGCGCGATTTTTTTGGATGAACTGCTGCGCAATGGCACCACCACCGCGTTGGTGTTTGGCAGCGTGCATGCGCAATCGGTGGATGCGTTTTTCACCGCCGCCGCGGCGCGCAACTTGCGCATGATCTGCGGCAAGGTGATGATGGACCGCAACGCCCCCGCGCAATTGTGCGATACCCCGCAAACCAGTTTCGCCGACAGCCAAGCATTGATTGACCGGTGGCATGGCAAAGGGCGGCTTGGGTATGCGGTGACCCCGCGCTTTGCGCCGACTTCATCCGACCAACAACTGCAACTGGCGGGGCAATTGCTCGCGCAAAATGCGGGCGTGCATCTGCATACGCATATCGCCGAAAACATCCAGGAATGCGAATGGGTGGCGGAGTTGTTCCCCGCTTGCGCGGATTATCTGGCGGTGTATGAGCAATACCAGTTGCTCGGCAGGCGCTCGTTGTTTGCGCATGGACTCCACCTGAGCGAGCGCGAATGGGCGCGGCTGTCGGCATGCGAGGCGAATGTGGCGTTTTGTCCGACCTCAAACCTGTTTATCGGCAGCGGTCTGTTTGCGTTACAAAAAGCCGATGCGCATGGCGTGCGCGTGGGCTTCGGCACCGACATCGGCGGCGGCGATAGTTTTTCGCTGCTGCGCACCATCAACGAAGCCTACAAGGTGCAACAATTGCAACAAAACAACCTATCGCCGCTGCGCTCCCTATACCTCGCCACCCTCGGCGGCGCCAGAGCGTTGGATTTACACCAATCCATCGGCAACTTCACGCCCGGCAAAGAAGCCGATTTCATCACCTTAAAATACCGCGCCACGCCGTTGCTTGAATTCAGAATTGCGACTTGTAAAACCCTATTGGAAAAACTATTCGTGCTGTTGATGTTAGGCGACGACCGCACGGTTGGCGGCGTTTGGATTATGGGAAAGCAGATGAAGACGGATGCGCGGTGAGTTAGCCGTCATGTCCGCTCACCCAACCGCTTCATTCCCGCAGTATTTTAATCTGGAATCCAACGGGGTAACGCGGGAATCTACGCCCAAATAGAC
>JAHRAW010000069.1 GCA_020027415.1 Gammaproteobacteria bacterium | reverse complement strand
CGGTTCATGGATTTGATGAATTCGGTGTTGGATTTGGTCGCCTTGATTTTATCAATCAAAAATTCCATAGATTGCATATCGTCCATCGGATGCAATAGTTTTCGCAGCAACCATATTTTCTGCAGTTCGGTCGGGTCGGTGAGCAACTCTTCGCGACGGGTGCCGGAGCGATTGATGTTGATCGCCGGATAAACTCGTTTTTCCGCGATACGCCGATCCAGGTGAATTTCCAGGTTGCCGGTGCCTTTGAATTCCTCGTAAATGATGTCGTCCATTTTTGAGCCGGTGTCAATCAACGCGGTAGCCAAAATAGTCAGACTGCCGCCTTCCTCAATGTTGCGCGCCGCGCCAAAAAATCGTTTCGGGCGTTGCAACGCATTGGCGTCCACGCCGCCGGTCAATACTTTGCCCGAAGCCGGCACCACGGTGTTGTAAGCGCGCGCCAAGCGGGTGATTGAATCCAGCAAAATGATCACATCTTTTTTATGCTCCACCAACCGTTTAGCTCTCTCAATCACCATATCCGCGACATGCACATGGCGCACCGCCGGTTCATCAAAAGTGGACGACACCACTTCACCGCGCACGGTGCGTTCCATTTCGGTTACTTCTTCCGGGCGTTCGTCAATCAGCAAAACCATCAGCACCACTTCGGGATTCTTCGCGGTGATGGCTTGCGCGATTTGTTGCAACATGACCGTTTTGCCGGTTTTTGGCGCCGACACAATCAGCCCGCGTTGCCCTTTGCCGATGGGCGCGACCAGATCAATCACCCGCGCGGTTAAATCTTCGCTGGAACCATTTTCCTGCTCCAGATGAAAACGCTCATCGGGATGCAACGGCGTGAGGTTTTCAAACAGAATTTTACGCCGCGCATCCTCCGGCGATTGAAAGTTGATGGCTTCCACTTTCAGCAGCGCAAAATATCGCTCCGAATCTTTGGGCGGGCGAATCTGCCCGGAAACGGTGTCGCCGGTGCGCAGATTAAAACGCCGAATCTGGCTGGAGGACATGTAGATGTCGTCGGGACCCGACACATAGGACGACTTTGCCGAACGCAGAAAACCGAAGCCGTCTTGCAGGATTTCCACCACCCCTTCGCCCATAACGCTCTCGCCTTGCCGCGCATGCGCTTTGAGGATGGCGAAAATCTGGTCCTGTTTGCGCATGCGAGTGATGTTGTCCAGGCGCATGGCGCGCGACATTTCCATCAATTCGGTGGGGGATTTTGCTTTAAGTTCAGTTAGACTAATAGCCATAGCGGTTGTCACAGAGGGTGGGGGTTGTAGCAAACTGCTGAGCCGGCACGGTCGGCAGGCAAAGTTTCAGAATGCGCTAAAAGGAATTCGCGGAATCTGCGCAGGCTTTGCAGTCACGCGACCGCAAGACCGGAAAACAAAAATGGATACGAGGAGTGATTCGGTGGTTGTGTGGTTAGCATAAACCGCTTTGCGGCGGATGTCCAATATAGCAAACAATCATTCCGAATGGTAGCACGGATGGATTGCGTGATTGCAAATCAAATCGGTTGGCGGGCGGTTGTGCGAGACGTGGGTGAAATCAGCGGTCAATGTTGGCTTCAATAAATTCCGCCAGTTGCGATTTTGACACCGCGCCGACCTTGGTGGCTTCCACTTTCCCATCTTTGAAAAGCATCAGGGTTGGGATTCCGCGAATTCCATATTGCGGCGGCGTTTCCGGGTTTTCATCAATATTCAGTTTTGCGATTTGGACTCTGCCGTCGTATTCTTCCGCCAATTCTGCGAGGATGGGCGCAATCATTTTACACGGACCGCACCACTCCGCCCAGTAGTCAACCAGCACCGGCACGTCTGCATTGAGCACGTCGTCGGCAAAAGTTTGATCGGTAATATGGATAATGTTGGCAGGCATGGTGGTGGATATTTTATCAGGTGTGGGATTAAATATGTTACCATTTGGTCACCGAATCAAGGGCTTAATGAAAAATAAATCGGTTGCAAAAATGTGGAAATTAGGGTATCGGAGCGCCGAATTTAGAACCCAAAGCGCAACGCGCGCCGACCCATCAGCGAGTTTAGCCGACCGCGCCGCGCGGGTGTTAGTTTAATTCAGCTAAGCCCGTTAATCAGTAAAACTTCGTAACTTAGGACCAAGAAAATATGTCAGAAAAGCACCTTACCGAACAACAATTTAGCGCCTTCCCGCTCGCCGAACCGCTGCAAAAGGGTTTGCAAGACGCCGGCTTTGCGTATTGCACGCCGATTCAAGCCGCCTGCCTTCCCGCCGCCCTTGAGGGCAAAGATGTCGCCGGGCAAGCGCATACTGGAACCGGCAAAACGGTCGCCTTTCTGCTGGCTTGTTGCCATTACTTGTTGATGCATTCACCACCGCCGCAACGCCAAGCCAACCAACCCCGCGCGTTGATTCTCGCCCCAACCCGAGAATTAGCCATCCAAATTCATCAGGATGCCGCCATCTTGTCGCAGCACACCGGCTTCACCTTAGGGCTGGTGTATGGCGGCACCGGGTACGAGCAACAAAAAATCATGTTGGCGGACGGCGTGGATATTCTCATCGGCACCCCAGGGCGACTAATTGATTTCTTCAAGCAAGGGCTCTACGACCTCAAATACGCCGAGGTGGCGGTGTTGGATGAAGCGGACCGAATGTTTGATTTGGTCTTCATCAATGACTTGCGCTTTCTGCTCAGGCGCATGCCGCCCGCCACTAAGCGTTTGAACTTGCTGTTCTCGGCGACCTTGTCGTTCAAGGTGATGGAACTCGCTTATGAACACATGAACAACCCCGAAGAAATTAAAATTGAAGGCGACCCGGTGGTGCTGGACAAAATCACCGAATACAGTTTCTATCCAGCCGAAGAAGAAAAACTTCCGTTGTTGGTTAACCTGCTGAAACGGGACTGCCACGAGCGCATGTTGGTGTTTGTCAATACTCGGCATGCGGCGTTGCGAGTCGCCGACACCTTAACCGCCAATGGCATTCACAACGGCGCGCTCTCCGGCGATGTGCCGCAACACAAGCGGGAGCAGTTGTTGGAAGCGTTCAAAAACAGCAAATACAAAGTGTTAGTGGCGACCGATGTAGCGGCGCGCGGCTTGCATATCCCGCAAGTCAGCCATGTCTATAACTTTGACCTGCCGCAAGATGCGGACGATTATATCCATCGTATCGGTCGCACCGCCCGCGCCGGCGCAAGCGGCGAAGCCATCAGTTTCGTATGCGAGCGGTATGCGTATTCCATCATGGATATTGAACAACATATCGGTCATGCGTTGCCGCGCAAGGATATTGACCCGCAATGGTTGCAATCGATTCAAACCGCCGCCAGCGCCAAATATAGCAAACCAACCGGCAACCGCCGGCGCGCACCCAAACCACAATCGCAACCCAGCGCAAAATCCGGCAACGCCAACCAACAACCCGCGCACCACGCCGCACCATCCTCGGCAAAATCCACCGTGCGCCATACAACTGAAACGCCCGCCCCACCGGAGAACAAGCACCCATCTAAGCCACAACACAAACAACACCGGCAACCACCTAACACGGCGGCGCCCCAACCAACTCCGCCCCTCGCGCCGTTGGCGGCGAAACCACTTTCCAGTCGCCGTTATGGAGAAACTCCAGCGATTGGTTAGCCAACTGCGCGCGCGCTGACACCACGACAAACCATAAAACAGAAAAACGCCCGCCGGCGGGGCGGGCGGAATAAGCGGAGTAAGCAGTTTGGTTGAGTTCGGCTAAAAACTTTTTTGCGCGCCGATTTTAATTTCGGTGGAATCTTGCTCGCCGGTGTTGCCTTCAAAATCCTTGCTGACCACTTCAACCCCGAATTGCGCGCTCGGCCATGGCTGCCAAGTATAACCAACATTAATCGTATCCAGCGTATGAATGCGGTCGGCGGTTGCCCGATCCCCCATGAACTGATAGCGCCCTAAGGTGACATGAAAATCCGAATGCTGATCTAGGCTATAACTCAAACTTGGGAGAATGCTGAAAGATTCCATCGTTTCGGCGCGCCCCGATGACGATACGGCAACATCGCGCCCAAAGCGTTTCAGAATGAGGCTGTCAATGCCATTTCCCAAAGTAACATTGAGGGCGGCGAATAAATCACCGAAGCGCCAGCCGCCGCCAAGTTTCAAGCCCCAGCCCAACTCGCTGTCGGTCACCTCCACGTCGTTATGCACGCCATCCACTTGCATTTTTCTGCCGAGCACCGATAGTTTATATTGCCCGGCTTGGTCGGCAAGTTCGCCTTGCCACGACAACACCAGATTCGGCAACCCGGCGGTCAACGCCTGCAACGCTTGGGGGTTGGTGTCGTTCGCAACCGGCGCCAGCGCATTTGCATTCGCATTGCCATTGATTTCGTCATCGTTGGGCTGTTCCAACGCAATGGAAAATCCGTTGCCGCTTGCCCACGTGATTTGCTTTGCGGTGTGCGGCTCGTCAAGCAACCATGACTTGCCATGCCCAGCGGCGCGCGGGAAATCTTGGAAGTTGCTCCAATCATTGCCGATGGTGAAAGTGCCGACCACGCTCCGCCAAACGACGCTTATGCGATTCATTTTCAACCCTTGGGCTTGGTAGGACGACAGCAGATGGTCAAGGTTATTGGAGGCGTCCAAGCCCTTGGCAATTTGCTCGGGCGCGGGCTTTTGCTCCGCATCAAAAGAAGCGCGAATGGCGACTTGGTCAGATACTTTGATTGCCGACTGATCCTCGCGTCCGTCGCGCGCGGCAAAAATTGGCGCATCGGTCGCCGCATTGGCGGTGCCATATAAATTGGCATCGCCATATAAATTGGCATCGCCATGCAAATTGGCATCGCCATGCGTTCTAAAATCAATGCCGATGCCCTCGCCGAGTGGCGGAGCCGCAACGGCGGCAAGTGAAACCACCCCGAACAACCACGCACAAACCCCGGCGGCACGACCAACACCGACATTTCTCGCGCTTTTTTGCTCGCTCTTTTGCCCTAATTCAGTGACCATCAACGTCCTTAACCAGTATGGAATTGGAGAATGGCCCGAGTATAATGGCGTTTTATGCTATTTTGCAAGCCTTATTTTGCCCGTTCAGCGTCGCCAAACCAGCCTAACGGCGACGTTGGCGGCGAAGGAATCAGCGAATTTCGCGTAATTGCGCCGAGTATCCATTGACATAGCCGCGTCGTGCTATCACAATAACCACGCTTATGCACTTGTCGCAGCCGCCCTCAGCGTCAGCGCACCGATTCCGCCCACGCAATTGCAACTGAAGCAATTGAATTTGAATTAAATTGAGTTTGAATTGATTCGCCGACGAATCGTCGGCGTCCAACTCAACAAGCCCAGCAGATGTAGGGTGCAGCCAATTGATATCCATACACTTTTGGGGTGTAGCCAAGCGGCCTATGGCACCGGATTTTGATTCCGGCATTTCGGAGGTTCGAATCCTCCCACCCCAGCCACTGCCCTGCTCGTGAGAGGAATCCGCGTGTCACCAGACAATTTGACGGTGTTCACCGGCAACGCCAACCCGCAACTGGCGAGCGACATTGCGCAATGCCTCGGCATTCGGCTAGGGCGCGCGTTGGTCGGCAAGTTCAGCGACGGCGAAATTAATGTTGAACTGATGGAAAATGTGCGCGGGCAGGATGTGTTTGTGATTCAGCCGACCTGCGCGCCGAGCAACGACAACCTGATGGAATTGTTGGTGATGATGGATGCGATTAAGCGCTCTTCGGCGAGTCGCATCACCGCAGTGATGCCGTATTTCGGTTATGCGCGCCAAGACCGCCGACCGCGCACCGCGCGGGTGGCGATTTCAGCCAAATTAGTGTCATCTATGATCAACCTTGCCGGCGCCGACCGTGTTTTGACCATTGACTTGCATGCCGATCAGATTCAAGGATTTTTTGATATCCCAACCGACAATATCTACGCCTCGCCGATTTTGATGAGTGAGTTATGGCGCAAGCAACTGCCCAACCCGATTGTGGTGTCGCCTGATGTCGGCGGCGTAGTGCGCGCGCGCGCGCTGGCAAAACAACTGGAAACCGGCCTGGCGATTATTGACAAACGGCGGCCGCGCATCAACGAGACCAAAGTGATGAATATCATCGGCGAAGTGGACGGTCGCGCGTGCATTTTGATTGACGACATGGTGGATACCGCCAATACCTTATGCGAAGCGGCGAGCGCCTTGAAACGGCAAGGCGCGACCAAAGTGCTCGCTTGTTGCACGCATCCGGTGCTGTCCGGAGACGCCGTCGCGCGCATCCAAAAATCGCAACTGGATGAACTGCTGGTGACCGATTCCATTCCGCTGAGCAAGGCGGCGAAAAATTGTCCGCGCATCAAACAATCCAGCGTGGCTGAACTGGTGGCTGAATCCATTCGCCGCATTACCACCGGGGATTCCATCAGCAGTTTGTTTGTGGAATGAAGCAACTCGCAAACTGACCACCGCGCGCCGCCCCGCCGGCGCCGGCGACCCAAATTCACCGACTCAATTTTTTACACTCGTGATTTTGTAACACCACTTTGAGGAAACAACCGTGAACGACCAATTTGAACTGATCGCCAGGGTGCGCGCCCGCTCCGGCACCGCGTTAGTACGCCGCCTCCGTCGCGAAGGCGATGTGCCGGCGGTGCTGTACGGCGGCGACAAAAAAAACCTCAGCATCGCGATCAATCACAACGTGCTATTTCACAGTCTGGAGAAAGAAGAATTCCATTCCGCCATCATCGTCATCAACATTGACGGCAACAAAGAGCAAGCCATCCTGCGCGCGGTGACCCGCCACCCGCACAAAACCGACATCCTGCATGCCGATTTTCAGCGCGTGGTCGCGAAGAAAATGCTGACCATGACCATGCCGATTCACCTCATCGGCGAAGCCGACTGCGTCGGCGTTAAAACCGACGGCGGCATCCTTTCCCAGTTGATGACCGAAGTGGAAATTTCTTGCTTACCCAAAGATTTGCCGGATTCGTTGCAGTTGGATGTATCCGCGCTGGCGCTCAACGAATCGCTGCACCTATCCGACATTAAACTGCCGCACGGCGTGAACATCACCAGTTTGGCGCATGACGAGAACCACGAACACGACCACGCCGCCGTGGCGGTGTTGCCGCCCAAAGTCAGCGCGGTGGAAGACGAAGACACCCCAGTAAGCGAAGAAGCCGAAGCCAAAGACGGCGATGGCGAGGCGGCGGAAGACGCCGACGCGCACAGCAAAAGCGCCTAATCGGCGCAACGCTTGTCGGCCGGCATAGGTGGTCTAAATTGCCCGACGGCATCAACCTAATCGCCGGGCTGGGTAACCCGGGCGACCGCCACGCCGCCGACCGACACAATGTCGGGGTTCGCTTCATTGAAAATTTGCAGCGCGGCGGCGGCTTTCGCCTCGCCAACGAAAAGCGTTTCAAAGCCGCAGTCGCCCGCGTGGACCTGCACGGTCACGCGGTGCGCGTTATGACGCCCACCACTTTTATGAATCTGAGCGGGCAAGCGGTCGCGCCGTTGGCGGCGTTTTACCGCATTGCACCGGCGCAGATCTTAGTCGTTCACGATGAACTGGATTTTGCGCCGGGCGAGGTCCGCCTCAAAATCGGCGGCGGACACGGCGGACACAACGGGTTGCGCGATCTGATTGCGCGGCTCGGCAGCCGCGACTTCGCAAGATTGCGGATTGGTATCGGGCATCCGGGGGCGGAGCGCGATGTGTCCGCGTATGTGCTGAGCAAACCGCCGCCCGCCGAGCAAACCCTGATAGAGCAAGCGATTGCGCGCGGTATGGAGCGGCTGTCGCAGGTGGTGGCGGGAGATTTCGCCGCCGCCATGACTGAACTACACACCGCGCCCTGAGGCTGAGGCGCGCCAACCCGACACCCGACACGCTTTCAGCATGGGCTTCCAGTGCGGCATCGTCGGCTTGCCCAATGTCGGCAAATCCACCCTGTTTAACGCGCTCACGCGCTCGCACGCGGCGGCCGCCGCCAACTACCCATTTTGCACCATTGACCCCAATATCGGCATGGTGGCGGTGCCGGACCCGCGCTTGGCGCAACTCGCGGCGTTAGTCAAGCCGCAAAAAGTCACCCCCGCGGCGGTGGAATTCGTCGATATCGCCGGCTTGGTGGCCGGGGCTTCCAAAGGCGAGGGGTTAGGGAATCGGTTCTTAGCCCATATCCGCGAAGTGGACGCCATCGCCCATGTAGTGCGCGCCTTTGACGACCGCAACATCGTGCATGTGGCGGCGGACGCCGACCCGGTCGCCGACATTGAAACTATCCACACCGAATTGCTGTTGGCGGACTTGGAAAGCGCGGAAAAAGCCCAGCAGCGCGCCGAGAAACACAGCAAATCCGGCGATAAACCACAACTCGCGCGGTGCGATTTGTTAGGCGTGGTGACGCAGCATCTCCAACAGGGCAACCCGGTCCGCAGTTTGGCGTTATCCGCCGAGCAAGCGCAGAGTTTGCAACCGTTCTGCTTTCTCACTAACAAACCAATTTTGTATATCGCCAATATAGACGCCAGCGAACGCCGCAATGCGCATCTCAACGCCATTGAAAAAATCGCCGCCGCCGAACACACGCAAGTGCTTGCCGTGTGCGCGACCTTAGAACATGAAATTGCTGAATTGGAAGCGGACGAAGCGGCTTTGTTTCTCGCCGAAATCGGTTTGCAGGAAGCTGGCTTGCCGCGCCTCATCCGCGCCGGCTACGCGCTGCTGGGGTTGCATACCTTTTTCACCGCCGGCGCCAAAGAAGTGCGCGCTTGGACTTTGCCGGTCGGCGCCCGCGCCGCCGCCGCCGCCGGGGTGATTCATAGCGACTTTGAAAAAGGCTTCATTCGCGCCGAAA
>JAHRAW010000006.1 GCA_020027415.1 Gammaproteobacteria bacterium | reverse complement strand
GTTACCGCTGTTGTTTTTCTGCACCACGCTGCTGGCTGAACACAGCGGTGAGCACGACTCAGCGCGCAATTTCAGTTCCATTGAGCAACGCGCCCTTGCGCCGTTGCGCGCCCTACTCAGCGAATTTAAGCAGGCGGATTTTCTGGCGGTGGACGACGCTTTTCAACTGGAAATCACCGCGCCGACAAGCAATCGCCTGACGGCTTCCTTCACGGTAGCAGACGGCTATTATTTATACCGCGACAAAATTAAGATTCACCGTCAAAGTGATGGCGATGGCGAACTGCGCGCGGTGGAGATTGCGTTGCCGCCGGGCAAAATCAAACAAGACGCGTATTTTGGCGAGACGGCGGTGCTCAAGCATAATTTCACCGCGCCCATTGTCTTGCAACGCCAGTCACCAGCGGCAATTGAAGCCACCCTACACGCCACCTATCAAGGCTGCGCCGAACAAGGCATTTGTTATGCGCCGGTCACCAAAACCTTCCCCCTGCGCCTGCCGCAGATCATAACCAGCGCGTTAGCGGCGCACGAAACCGAAAACCCGCCGCGCATTTCCGCCACCGCCACCGCTACTACCGAATTCAGCAATGGATTCGCCAAATCCAATTCAATTAGCCTGTTATTCGGCGCATTCGTAGCCGGACTCCTGCTAACTTTCACCCCGTGCGTGTTGCCGATGCTGCCGATTTTATCCAGCGTCATCGCCGCGCGCGCGACGCAAACTGAGAATCCGACAACTCCGACAAATCCGGCACCCAAGCAAAGCAAAACCCCGGCGTTAGCGGCTTCGCTATCCACCTCGTTATCCGCCTCGTTATCGTATGTGCTTGGCACCATGCTGAGTTACACCGCCATCGGCGCACTGGCAGGCGCCAGCGGCGCGCACTTGCAATCGTATTTTCAAAATATCTGGGCAATCGGTTTTTTATGCGCGGTGTTAGTCGCCATGGCGCTCTCCATGTTTGGTCTGTTCAAAATTCAACTGCCCACTTCCCTGCAAACCAAATTACACAACCAAGCCGGGCGCATGACCGGCTCGCTGCCCCTCATCTTTGCGCTCGGCGCTATGTCGGCGGTGGTGGTGGGCGCGTGCGTATCGCCGATCCTGATTTCGCTATTGGGGCTTGCCATTGCCGGCGGCGACGCTTGGCTCGGCGCGCGGATGATGTTCGCATTGGCGCTCGGCATGGGCGTTCCCCTGCTCGCGTTGGGCGTCGGCGCCGGCTATCTCATCCCCAAAGCCGGGCGGTGGACTGCATCCGTCAACCGCATTTTTGGCGTTCTCTTGCTTGCGGTTGCGATTTACTTGCTCGGCGCGTTGCCCGCGGTGCCGGTGCTGTTGCTGTGGGGGGTGTTGCTCAGCTTAGTCGGGCTGCGTCTGCTCACCGCCCCGCCATATCAACCACAGCGCGCGCGCGGCTGGCAACTCTGCCGCCAAGCAATTGGAGTGCTTATATTGCTATGGGGCGCGGCGGCGTTGCTCGGATGGTTTAACGGCGAACGGGATTTATTCAAGCCGTTGCCGGCAACCTTATTTTCCACCGTCGCGCAACCCGATGCGCCTCCACGCGCTGAAATTTTTACGCCGGTGCGCAATGAAACCGAATTGAATCAACAATTCGCGCGCGCGAAGGCGGAAAACAAATGGGTGATGGTGGAATACTACGCCGACTGGTGCGTGGACTGCGTGCGCATGGAAAAGACCACTTTCCGCGATGCGCAAGTGGCGGCAATTTTGCGCGCCCATTTTGTTGCGTTGAAAATTGATGTGACCAACCCGCGCGATGCGGATGGCAAACTTTTGAAAAAGCGTTTTGCGGTATTAGGTCCGCCGGCGTTTTTATTCTTTAACCGCAACGGCGCCGAACTCAAAGATAAACATTTTTACGGCTATCGCAACCGCGCCGATTTTCTCGCCCTACTCGCCGACCTACAACAATCCGGCTCCGGCTGAGTGCTAACCAAACCGAGTGCCAACAAAATTCAGCGCACTAAAAATGAACCTCCAATGAAACTAACCATAAAAAAACTCCTCATCCCATGCGCGCTCGGCTTGCTCGCCATGCTCATTGGCGGCTATCTTGGCTGGCAAAAATTTCAACCGAGCCTTCCCCCGGCCTCCATCACCGACCTCAAACTGGCGGATATTGACAAACAACTGCGCCGCGGCGACGAATGGCTTGGCAAAGTGGTGGTGGTCAATCACTGGGCGACTTGGTGTCCGCCGTGCCGCGAAGAAATTCCGTTGTTGATTGACGCGCAAAATCAATTCGGCGAACGCGGGCTGCAAGTCATCGGCATCGCCCACGATCAAATGAACGCCACCCGCACCTTCGGCGACCATATCGGCATCAACTATCCATCGTTAGTCGCCCTCCACGACGGCGCCCAACTCATGCGCCAACACGGCAACGCGCACGCACGCCTGCCCTTCACCGCCTTCTTTGACCGCAACGGCAATTTGGTCGGCAACAAACTCGGCGCGATTTCCGCCACCGAACTACATCGCGCCATCGCGCCGTTGCTGTAAACGCGCATGCCTAATCCGTCAGCCCGCGCTCCCCACATCGTCATTCCCGCGATCTTTTAAGCGGGAATATCCTTAGGAAAGCCCGCACAAAGGAGATTCCCGCTTTCGCGGGAATGACGGCTTGGGGTTGGCGGAATGACGGGTTGAAATTAGGCCGGGGCGGTTAAGTCACCGCTTTGCCTTTTGCTTGGTGGAAAATTCGCCTTGTGGTTCCAGTACCGCCATACGCATTTGCAATTTCTCTTCGTCCAATTTGGAATAGAGAAATTCCATATCACGGTTGCCTTTCTTGCTGTTGCAGT
>JAHRAW010000005.1 GCA_020027415.1 Gammaproteobacteria bacterium | reverse complement strand
CGGGCTAAGCGTACTGCGCGTTGTCACATTGTTATCATCATCCGTGCGCATATCCACCGAGTCTCCTGAAGCCCGCTGCGCGCCGAGGTGGAGGCCAATGGCGGAGCGGGCGCTGAGCGCATGGCGGTATTGCCCGAACAAGCCAACCGAAGTGTCGGCATGCTGAGTGGAACTGCTCCCGTAGAGGGTGGCAGCCCCAATGGTATGCGTAAAAGAACTCGCGGAACGTTGCGGGGCGACTTCTACGCCAACGCGAAACTCCGCGTGAGCGTGGGCGGCGCCGGCAAGCAACAACACGCCGCCGCATAGCGCGCGGCGAAGCCGGGTGGTGGCAAAGAACTCGGCGGGGAGAAGCTTAGTGAGAAAAAGTTTGGCGAGAAAAAACTTAGCGGGAATAACCTTGGCGGAGAAAAACGCAGTAAAGCGGTTTTCGCCGGTGCGGGAAGGAGGGCAACCGAGTCGCCCACTCAGCCTGCTTAGGCGACGGTTAGCCGAAAATTGGGGGGGGGCGGGGGTGAAATGGTTGAGTGATTTAATGCGTGTTTCATGATGGTTTTCTCCAATAGTTGGTAAATGAGTACGCCGATGGCGTGACTGGATTAGGAATATACCCTTTTGTTGGCGTTTTGGCAAGCATGAAAACGGGGCAATGCTTCTGTTTCCGCTATGGAATTCTCGTAGGGCTCTTCGGTATTCCTGCGGTTATTGCGAACGCGGCTTGAATTGAGGCGGTCTTGGGTAGCGGGCGAGGATGTCCAACTCGGTCAAATTCGCCGGGCGTTCCGTTCCCGCCGCCCCACTTGAGGTCGGCACAAAATCCCAGTGATGCTGATGACCGATTTGGAGCGCGGATTGCACCGCGCGGCGGCGTTTTTGCGCGTCCAGTACTTGTTGTTTGATTTGTGCGGCGTCCCAGTGCTGGGCGGCGTGTTGGCGCAAACTTTGCAACACGGCGGCATGCGGTGGGACGTTTTTCGGTTCGCTAGTGGCGGGCGCGGCTAAATTATGCAGTTCATTGGGGTCGGTTTGCAGGTCAAACAGCAACTCCGGATCGCCGGCACAGGAGATGAATTTGTAGCGTCCTTGCCGAATCATCAACATCGGTTCGCTGGCGCCTTCGGCAAGGTATTCGCTAATGGCTATATCGGGGTCGGTCGGTTGCTGCGCCGCGGCGGGTTCGCATAACGGAAGCAAACTGCGCCCGCTGAGCGGCGCGATTTCGGCGGCGCGCGCAATGGCGGTGGATGAAACGGCGGCCGAGGCCGAGGCTGGGTCTGGCACGGCAAGATCTAACAAGGTCGGCAAGAGGTCTACATGGGAAACCGCTTGCTGGACGCGCCGATGCCCAAACCGCGATGGCTGCGAGATGATCAGCGGAATTCGGTTTGCCCACTCCATGAACGACATTTTATACCATAGCCCGCGTTCGCCTAACATGTCGCCATGGTCGGAGGTGAATAAGGTCGCGGTCTGCGCCGCCAAATCGCATTCCTCCAACACATGCTGCAATTTGCCCAGCCACGCATCAATATAAGACACATTCGCGTAGTAGGCGCGCCGCGCGCGGCGAATATCCGCCTCGCCGATGGCAACCGCATCCAAGCCGATGACTTTCTCCAATCGCTTGCTATGCGCATCTTGCCGTTCCGGCGACAAGCGCGGCACCGTAGGCAACGGAATTTCCACATTCTGGTAGAGATCCCAGTAGCGTTGGCGCGCCGCATACGGGTCGTGCGGGTGGATGAAGCCGACCACCAAGCACAGCGGGCGCGGGTCAGTGCCGCGGGCATGCTCGTAGAGCGCGCGCACCGCTTGCGCGCCGACTTCATCGTCATACGCAAGTTGGTTGGTAATGGCGGCGACCCCGGCTTGGGTGACGCTGGACATGTTGTGATACCAATCATCCATGCGTTCATGCGGCTTGCTCCAATCCGGCGTCCAACTGAAATCGGGCGGATAGATGTCGGCAGTCAAGCGTTGTTCAAAGCCATGCAGTTGGTCGGCGCCGGTGAAATGCATTTTCCCGCACAGCACGGTGCGATAGCCCAATAAGCGCAGGTAATGGGCGAAAGTCGGCGTGGTGGAAGGCAGGTAGGCGGCATTGTCGTAGCAACCGCACTGGGAAATATGCTGCCCGGTCATAAAAGCGGAGCGCGACGGCGCGCACAGCGGGCTGCTGCTGTACGCCGCATCAAACACCACGCCCTGCTCCGCCAAGCGGTCTATATGCGGGGTTTTCACCTGGCGGTCGCCATAGCAGCCGAGCGTCATCGCGGTGAGTTGGTCTGCCATCACAATTAAGATGTTGTCGGCTTGCGGGGTTGGGTCGGCTTTTTTCATGTCAAAACCTCAGGGCAATTGTGGAGGTGAAATTGCGGGTATAAATTTGGTATGGGCACGGGCACGGGCACGGCGGTCGGTTAGTCAGCGGTCGCGGCGGCAAGCGGTGGAAACGACGGCAAACGGCTCGCCACAGCGAACACCACCAAGCTGAGCAATGCCATCGCGCCGGCTTGATGGGCGAGGGCAAGGGCGATGGGCGCGCTTTGTAGCAAGGTGGCGATTCCCAGTATAACCTGCCCAACCACAGCGGCAAGCATGAGCGCGCCGAGGCTTCGCATGGGCGCGCTGGCGGGCGCGGCGCGCATCAACCGCAGCGCGAAAGCGCCAACCGCGAGCAATACGATGACCGCAAGCGTTCTATGCGCGAACTGGATGGTGATGATGTTTTCAAAAAAATTTCGCCAGGCCGGTTGCAACGCGAACAGTTGCGGCGGCAGATACTGATCGCCCATTTTTGGCCAAGTGTTGTAAATCTGCCCGCCATCGGTGGCGGCGACCAGCACTCCGCTGGCGAACATCAGCAACAAGGTTGCCAACGCCAAGCCGCCGCCGCTCGCCGCCACCTTTGCCGAGGTGCGGTTGTGCGCGGCGCGCGCGCGCGGACAAAAGCCGACTAATACGCGTAGCAGATACGCATAAATGACGACCGCCAACATGAAGTGCATCGCTAAACGGTAGGGGCTGATTCGCGGCTCATCCGCCAAGCCGCTGTTGACTAAATACCAGCCCAGCAGACCTTGTAGCGCGCCCAATAAAAACAATGCGCATAATTTGCCGAGCGCGGCGCGCGGCAGCCAGCGCCGCCGCCAGAAGAACACCAGCGGCAATAAAAACACCACGCCGAGCAACCGCCCAAGCAAGCGGTGGGCGTATTCCATCCAAAAGATGAATTGGAATTGGGCGAGCGTGAGGTCGGGGTTGAGCAGTTTGAATTCGGCGAATTGCTGATATTTGGCGAACAGCTGCGCCCAGTGAAGCGGCTCTAACGGCGGCACGATTCCCCGCAGCGGTCGCCAATCCACGATGGAAAGACCGGACCCGGTCAAGCGCACCGCCCCGCCGAGCAACACCATACCAAACACCAACAGGCAACACAGCGTCAGCCAAGTTACCACCGCAGCATGCTGTGGCGGGTCGGTGGCGGCAGAAGCAATCATGCTTGACATGCCAGCAACCAAGTAACCAAATAGCGAAGTAACGCGGGGCGGGTTAGCCCGCCCAGCGTTTAAAGATTAGGGCGCAATTGGTGCCGCCAAAACCAAAGCTATTGCTCATCGCCACTTGCAGGTCTATTTCATCTCGGCGTTCGGTGACGATGGGATAGCCTTGCGCTTTGGTATCCAGGTTGTCAATGTTGGCGGAGGCGGCGATAAACCCGCCTTCCATCATCAGCAAGGTGTAAATGGCTTCATTCACGCCGGCGGCGCCCAAGGCATGCCCGCTCAGCGATTTGGTGGAACTGATTAACGGCGCCTGCGCGCCGAACACTTGTGAAATCGCCTCCAATTCGCGCGCATCCCCGACCGGCGTGCTGGTGCCATGGGTGTTGATATACTGCACCGCGCCGGGCTTAATTGAATCGCCGGCCATGCCTTGCAGGGCTTGGCGCATACACCGCGCCGCGCCTTCGCCAGACGGTTGCACCATATCAAACCCGTCTGAGGTGGCGCCGTAACCGATCAGTTCGGCGAGGATATGGGCGCCGCGTTTTTCGGCGTGTTGCAGCGATTCCAGCACCACCACCCCGGCGCCGCCGGAAATTACGAAGCCGTCTCGGTCTTGGTCATAGGGGCGCGAAGCGGCGGTTGGGGCATCGTTGAAATTGCACGACATCGCGCCCATGCCGTCAAACAACACCGACAGCGTCCAGTGCAACTCCTCGCCGCCGCCGGCAAAGACGATGTCTTGCTTGCCCAATTGAATCAGCTCGGCGCCGTGACCAATGCAATGCGCGCTGGTGGCGCAAGCGGAACTGATGGAATACGAAACACCTTTGATTTTCAGCGCGGTGCCTACGCACGCGGTGATGGTGCTGCCCATGGTTTTGGTCACCATATAAGGACCCACGCGACGAATGCCGCGTTGCCGCAAGGTGTCGGCAGCGAGCACGATATTTTGCGGCGAGGCGCCGCCGCTGCCAAGCAACAACCCGGTGCTTTCGCTGGATACCATGTCCGCGGGCAAATCGGCATGCGCAATCGCTTCGTTGATGGCGATATAACTATACGCCGCGGCATCGCCCATAAACCGATACAACTTGCGCTCAATCATGGATTGCGCGTCCAAGTTAATTTGACCATGCACCTGACTGCGCATGCCTAACTCCGCATATTGCGGACAGAATACGAGCCCGGAACGCGCGTGTTGCAACGATTGCCGTACTTGCTCCCGGTTGTTACCCAGGCTGGAGACGATACCGCAGCCGGTAATTACGATTCGTTTCATGTACACCTCATAAAAAATAGTTGCGCCGTCGGTTGGTCGGCGACTGAGAAAGGTGGTTGCAGTTGCGCCAGCCGCCCATCGTCATTCGCGCCGCGCTAAAAAGGCTCCGTGCTCTTGAATAATCCAACCCGAAGGTCTTTGCAGGTATAAACCACGCGCCCATCCACCACCACTTTGCCATTGGCGATTCCCATTACCACTTTTCGCATAATGACACGCTTAAAATCTATTGTGTAGGTCACCTTGCTGCTGTCCGGGGAGATCTGTCCGATGAATTTAATCTCGCCGGCGCCAAGCGCGCGACCGCGCCCTTGCCCGCCGCGCCAGCCGAGCGAAAAGCCAACCAACTGCCACAACGCATCCACCCCGAGGCAACCAGGCATCACTGGATCGCCCTCAAAGTGGCATTTGAAAAACCACATATCCGGGACAATGTCCAGTTCCGCCACCACGATGCCTTTGCCGTATTCCCCGCCATCGTCGTCAATGCGCACGATGCGGTCAAACATCAACATCTCCGGCAACGGCAGTTGCGCATTGCCGGCGCCGAACAACCGACCATGCCCGCAGTGGAGCAATTCTTCTTTGTCGTAGCAATGTTTTTGAATAATCAATCGGTTTTCCACTCAGGTTCATTCGCCAACGCGCATTTTACCCCAGCGCAACGCGCGGAACATGCCAAATCGCGCGCCAAGCAAACCGTCGGCGACCGGTTGCGCCGCGCGCGCCTAATTTGCCGGCCATGCATCCGCCGCGGCATTCTTAAACTGTTTATTGCGCCGAGCATAAATGACTGGCACACTTACAAATTCCAAATTCCAATCAATTTCATAATCAATTTCAATTGAAAGAGTGATTCGCAATCGCCAATTTCCGTCTCATAGGATACAAAAAGTTGCAAT
>JAHRAW010000242.1 GCA_020027415.1 Gammaproteobacteria bacterium | reverse complement strand
CTTAAAACCTGCGGGAGGCAGGCTTTTTAGCGGGAATAACGAGTAGCAACCGAATTCATCTCAAAATTGGGTCACACATTGGAATCGGCAAACTCGGCTTTGCGTTTGTCAATATATTCGCGCAACGCCTCATCCACCGCTTCATCCAGCGGCGGGGCGGTGTACTCCTTGAGCATTTTCTGCCACAGCGTATGGGCGCGCTGCACGGCGTCTTGCTCGCCTTCCGACTGCCATTGCTCAAAACTGTTGTTGTCGGCGATGGCGGAGCGGTAGAACGCGGTTTTGAAATTGTTCTGGGTATGCGCGCAGCCCAGAAAGTGCGCGCCGGGACCGACTTCGCGGATGGCGCTGAGCGCTTGCCCGTTTTCCGACAAGTCAAACCCGTTGGCGAAAACTTGCATCATGCCAAGTTGGTCGGCGTCCATAATCAGTTTTTCATAACTGGAAGCGAGCCCGCCTTCCAACCAGCCGGCCGCGTGCAGCACGAAATTCACCCCGGCGGTGAGCGTCGGCAACAACGTATTCGCGCTTTCATAAGCCGCTTGCGCATCGGGGATTTTTGCCGCGCATAGCGAACCGCCGCTGCGAAATGGCACGCCAAGCCGCCGCGCCAACGCCGCCGCGCCGTTCAAAACCAGGGACGGCTCCGGCGTGCCAAACGTGGGCGCGCCGGATTGCATGGAGATGGAACTGGCGAAAGTGCCGAAAATCACCGCCGCGCCGCGCCGCACTAACTGGGTGAACGCGATGCCAGCCAGCGCTTCGGCGAAAATTTGCGCCAAGGTGCCGGCGGCGGTCACCGGCGACATCGCGCCGGACAGAATGAACGGCGAAATGATGTTGGCTTGATTGTTGCGCGCATACACTTCCGCCGCGCCCAACATGGTTTCATCAAAAGTCATCGGCGAGTTGGCGTTGATTAGATTGACCACCACCACATTTTCATCCACAAACTGCTCGCCAAACAGAATCTTGCACATTGCCACCGTGTCTTCCGCGCGCTGCGGATGGGTGACCGAACCCATGAACGGCTTGTCGCTGTATTTGATATGGCTATACACCATATCAAAATGGCGTTTGTTGACCGGTAAATCGGTGGGTTCGCATACGGTGCCGCCGGAATGATGCAACGACGGCAGCGCATAAGTCAGTTTTACAAAGTTGCGAAAATCTTCCATCGTGGCATAGCGCCGTCCTTTGTTCAGGTCGCGGACGAAGGGCGGACCATATACCGGCGCGAACACCGTATGCTTGCCGCCAATCATGACATTGCGCGCTGGGTTGCGCGCCTTCTGCTCAAATATCGGCGGCGCCGAGTCTTGAATGATTTTTCGGCACATTCCGACTGGAAAGCGCACCCGCTGACCGTCTATGTCGGCGCCGGCTTGCTTGAAGAGTTGCAGCGCCGGCGCATAATGAAACTCAATGCCAATTTCTTGCAGGATGACATCGGCGTTTTTTTCAATCAAGGCAAGCCCTTCCTCACCAAGCAATTCGTATTCTGGAATCACGCGGGTGATATAGGGTGGAGACATCGGGCTTTCGCCGCCCGCATCGGCCTGGCGCGCGCGCCGCCCGCCGCGCGGTCTTTTAGTTTGGGGCATAGTTTGCAAATTCCGACAGCATGGGGGATGCGAACATCATTCAAGTGAAGGCGCAAGTATGCGCTTCTCAAACCGCAACGGCAAGCCCGCGCAATGCTCAATGGCTCAATCGCTCAATCGCAATCGCTTAGCCGCGCCGCCGCGCAACCCGTCCAGCGGCGGCGGAATAGCGTAAAATGGCGGGTTTGGGGCTTAATCCCGTACTACCAAAATTTCCCGCTGTGTCCAATTCATCCACCTTTGCCCGCGACCTGCGGCTATACCGTCGCTTGCTCGGCTATGTGCTGCCGTACCGCTGGGCGTTTGCCGCCGCATTGGCGGGCATGCTGTTGGTGGCGGCTGGAGACGCCGCCATCGTGGCGATGCTCAAGCCCATCATAGACCAAGGCTTTGTCAGCCGCGATGCGCAGTTCATTCAGTGGGTGCCGTTCTTTTTGTTGGGCTTGGGGTTGGCGCGCGCGCTCGGCACTTTCGTGGACGGCTACTGCATGAATTGGGTGGCGCGCCGCGTGATTCAAGATTTACGCCAGTTGATGTTTGAACGACTGCTGCGTGCGCCGGCGTACTACTACGACCAAAACTCAAGCGGCAGCTTGGCGGCGCGGTTAATCTACGATGTGGAACAAATCGCCAAAGCCAGCAGCACCGCTTTTCGCGTGCTGTTCCGCGACGCCTGCAAAGCCTTGTTCCTGTTGTTGTGGATGTTCTACATGAGTTGGCTATTGTCGCTGCTTTTCACCGTCATGCTGCCGCTGACATTCGTCATTTTTAAGATGTCCAGCAACCGCTTTCGCGCCATCAGTTTGAGAATCCAAGAAAGCGTCGGCGGGATTACGCATATCGCCAAGGAAGCCTTGCAAGGTCAGCGCATGGTGAAAGTTTTTAATGCCTATGAAGCCCAACGAAAAATATTTTTCGCCGCCAACAACCGCCACCGACAGCAGACCATGAAACAGACGGCGATTCTGTCCGCCAGCG
>JAHRAW010000033.1 GCA_020027415.1 Gammaproteobacteria bacterium | reverse complement strand
CCAAGCCGAAGTTATACGGCGGCGAGGTGAGCATAATATCCACGCAGTTATCCGGCAAACTTTGCAAAACTTTGGCGCTGTCGCCGGTGATAATTCGGTTGCAGTATTCAGCCGGCAACGCATGATTATCGCGCGGAAAATCCTTCGCAAAAGTTTCATAACCAAGCCGTTGCTGTTGTTTACTCTTGCGGTTTTTAACTTTGCGTTCGGCATTAAAACCGGTGTAAATTTTCTTGCCGCTGCGCATGGCAAAACTGCGCAGTTTTGCCGCCGTTGCATGCTCTTCGACGGGCTCTTCGCCGGCGCTGGTCTTATCGTTCATCGGTTGACTCCGGGTGGTCGTCGTTGTGTTTGCTTGTTATTAGGGGAAGCCCAAATGGTAACTTGAAACGGAATTTCATGTAATAATACCATGCTTGCCCTCAGTTGCCTTGCCATGAAACACCCCAACATTCTCGCCGCCATCGGCGGCACGCCGTCGGTGAGGTTGAATCGGTTGGGCGCAGAGTGCGGCTGCCAGTTGTGGGTCAAGTTGGAATCTTTAAATCCCGGCGGGTCGGTGAAAGACCGACCGGCGTTACGCATGATTGAAGACGCCGAAGCACGGGGCGAGTTGCGGCCGGGCGACGCCTTCATTGAACCGACTTCCGGCAATACCGGCATCGGCTTGGCGATGGTCGCCGCAGTCAAAGGCTATCGCGCGATTTTTGTGATGGCGGAAGATATGAGCGCAGAGCGCAGGCAGATTTTGCAGGCGTATGGCGGCGAGGTAATTTTGACGCCGGCTGACAAAGGCACCATGGGCGCCATTGAAGAAGCGCGGCGGTTGGAAAAAGAACAGGGATATTTTTTTGTCGGACAGCACTACAACCCGTCCAACCCGGCCTCTCACGAGCAGACCGCTGACGAAATTTGGGAAGATTTTGGCGTCGGCTTGGATGCGGTCATCTTAACCACCGGCACTGGCGGCACGGTTACCGGGTTGCATAGGTATCTGCGCGCCCGCCACTCGGCTCTTCGGATCATAGTGACCGAACCAGCCGATTCGCCCATCTTGACTCAAGGCGTCGCTTGCCGGCATAAAATCATGGGCACCGCGCCGGGCTTCATCCCCGACACTCTTGATAAAAATGCTTATGACGAAGTGATTCCCATTACCACCGAGCAAGCCTATAACACGACTCGCCGGTTGGCGGAATTGGAAGGTATTTTTTGCGGGATTTCATGCGGGGCGGCGACCTATGGCATGCTGGAAGTCGCGGCGCGCGCCGAGAACCAAGGAAAAACATTGTTGGCGATTCTGCCGGATACCGGCGAACGATATTTAAGCACCGATGTTTGGAATTAAAAAATTAACTTGGGATTGAAACTTTGCACGCCGACTTGTGGTTTGTATAAGGTTGCATAACCCTAAATTGTATAACCGCTAAATTGTATAGCCGCTAAATTGCATTAGCACGAAAGCATGCAACCGCTACGCCAACCACGAACTTGAAAAAAGCAAGCCACCCAACGCAGCCTGCCATCCGCAACCAACTTGGCGCGCAAACCAGCCCCTACTTGTTGCAACACGCGCACAATCCGGTGGCGTGGCAGCCGTGGGGTGAGGCGGCTTTACAGTTGGCGGTACAGCAGGACAAGCCCATCTTATTGTCCATCGGCTATTCCGCTTGCCATTGGTGTCATGTGATGGCGCACGAATGCTTTGAAAATGCGGACATCGCGGCGCAGATGAATGCGTTGTTTGTGTGCATTAAAATTGATCGCGAAGAGCGCCCCGACTTGGATAAAATCTACCAGAGCGCGCACCACATGCTCACCCAACGGCCGGGCGGCTGGCCGCTGACGATGGCGTTAACGCCGCACGGACACGCGCCGTTTTTTGCCGGCACTTATTTTCCGCCGGCGCCGCGCTTGGGTTTGCCGGGCTTCGGCGAAGTGTTGCAACAAGTCGCCGCGCATTATCATCAGCACCGCCAGCAACTGCGCGCGCATCACCGCGCTTTTGGCAAAGCCCTGCAACAACTCAACCCGAAACTTAGCGACACGCCGTTGCCGGCAAGTTCGCCGCCCTTGGAGCAAGCGGTGCGGGAGTTGGCGGGGCAGTTTGACCCTGAATTCGGCGGTTTCGGGCATGCGCCGAAATTCCCGCATCCGACGCAACTGGAATTGCTGCTCCGCCATAGCACGCACGGCGACCGCGCCCGGCGCGCGGAAAGTGCGCGCATGCTAAATGTCAGCCTGCAAAACATGGCGCAAGGCGGTTTGTTTGACCAACTTGGCGGCGGCTTCTATCGCTATTCAGTGGACCGACAATGGCGCATCCCGCATTTTGAAAAAATGCTCTACGACAACGCCCAATTGTTAGCCTTGTATAGCGACGCATGGCTGCAAAACGGCGCGCCTTGCTATCGTTCCATCGTCGCCCAAACCGCGGCGTGGGTGATGCGCGAGATGCAAGCCGAGCATGGCGGTTACGCTTCCACGTTGGACGCGGACTCCGAAGGCATTGAGGGGAAGTATTATGTGTGGAGCGAGACCGACCTATGCGCGTTGCTGAGCGCGGATGAGCATGCCGCGCTGGAAAATTTCTACAACCTCGCCGGCGAACCGAATTTCGACGGCAACTGGCACCTCACCATCAACCCCGAACGCGCAACGCCGCAGCCGGCACCGCAACCCAAGTTGCAAGCCGCGCAAGCAAAACTCCTTGCCGCCCGCCGACAACGCATTCGCCCGGATCTGGATGACAAAATTCTGACTGCGTGGAATGGCATGATGATTAAAGGCATGGCGCGCGCCGCCAAAGCCTGTGGCGTAGCCAACGACAGCGGGTACGAAGCATGGGTTGCGTCGGCGCAGCGCGCGTTAGATTTCATCCGCTTTAATCTGTGGCGGGAGCGCCGTCTGTTGGCTGCCAGCCGCCATGGCGAAGCCCACCTAAACGGGTATCTGGACGACTACGCTTTTGTTGCCGAGGGAATTGTTGAACTGCTGCAGACCGACTGGCGTAGCGGCGACTTGGCGTTTGCGGTTGACCTGTGCGATGCGATGTTAGCGCGTTTTGAAGATACCGACTTGGGCGGATTTTTCTTCACCTCGCACGACCACGAAAAACTGCTGCATAGAGCGAAGACCGGTCCTGATGATGCGATTCCTTCCGGCAACGCCGCCGCCATCCGTACGCTGCTTAAACTTGGGCATTTATTAGGCAACACCGATTACTTGCAAAGCGCGCAAAAAGCCTTGCAACTATTCGCCGATGCGCTAACCAAAACACCTTCGCTACACGGTTCAATGAGTCTGGCGTTGCAAGCCCGTCAACCGAGTCGCATCATGATCATTCGCAGCCATGACCGCGCGCGCATGCGCGAGTGGCAAACTCATTGCCAGCGGCGCGCTCACCCGGAAGACATGACCTTTGCCATTCCCACCCAAGCAAGCGATTTGCCGCCGGCTTTGGCGCAACGCGCCGCCCCCGCGCGCGGAAAAATCATCGCCTACCTCTGCTGCGGCTTGGTATGTTCGCCGCCGCTGCATTCGTTGGACGAGATTGAACAGGCACTGCAACAACCGCGCGCGGAGCCGGCACAGTGTTAAACGCGCGCGGCCAGCCGAGCCCGTCAGGCACCGATTCTACGCATCACCATATCCCAAACTGGGTTGCCTAAGTGCCGCCCGCGGCGCTCAAATTTGGTAACTGGGCGCGCCGGGCGGCGCGGCGCAAAGCGGTTTGCTCCGGCGCAGTTTTCAAATTGACCGGATTGCTCCAAACATTGCAAGGCTTGTTCGGCGTACGGCTGCCAGTCGGTGGCGAAATGAAAGGCGCCGCCGCCGACCAATCTGCTGGCAACCAACTCAACGAAGGCGGGTTGCACAATTCTGCGTTTGTGGTGTTTTTTCTTCGCCCACGGGTCGGGAAAATAGAGATAAATCGCCTGCAACGAGCGCGGCGCAACGCCCAACGACAACACCGCAAGCCCGTCATCGCAAAACACCTTGACATTGGTGAGTTGGCGGGCTTCCAGTTGTAGCAACAAGCGCCCGACGCCGGGACGATGCACCTCCGCGCCGATGAAATTGCAGTGCGGATTTTGTTCCGCCATGTGCAACAAAGCGCGCCCATCGCCAAAACCGATTTCAAGGTGCAACGGCGCGGCGCGCCCGAACACTTGCTGTTGCCCGTGACGCGTATCTAAGCTTTTTGCCAGCGGTAGCGGTAACGGCAACGTCAGCCCATAAGTCTGCCACAATTCATCCAGCGCGCGCCGTTGCGCGGTGGTCAAGCGACCTGAGCGCAACACATAACTGCGAATCCGGCGAACGCGGGTATCGGGTTGCATCCCACCGCCTAACTTTAGGCTTGCGGATGCGCCTGCTTCACGCGTTCCCACGCCGCCCGTATTTGATGGCTCTTTTCATTGGCAAACTTAATCATCTCTTCGGGCAGCCCTTTGGAAACCAATTTGTCCGGGTGGTGTTGGCTGCGCAAGCGTCGGTATGCCTTGCGCACTTTGGGCAGCGGGGTATGCTTGGTGACGCCGAGCACGCGGTAGGCGTTCGCCAACGAGAGCGGCTCGGGCTTGCCCGGCGAGTCAGTATGGGCGGCGCGCAGCCGCTCAATCAAGCGTTCAAGTTCGCCATGCGCAAGCCCCAAAGTGTGGGCGACTCGTTGCAGAATGTCGTTTTCTTGCGGCGCAATTCTGCCGTCGGCGAGCGCCGCCTGAACTTGAATTTCCATAAACATGCGCACCAACGTGCCGCGGCGATGGCATTCCCGCCGCAACTGCACCACCACCGTCTCCAACTCAAAATCCACGCGCTTGCCTTTCTCAAACAGCGATTTGGCTAACGCGCGTTGCGCTTGGGTGAGGCGCAGATGCGTCATCAACTGCTCAACCAGCGCGATTTCGTCTCGGGTTACGCGCCCGTCGGCTTTGGTAATATGCCCCATCACCGCGAAAGTGGCGGTGAAAAAAGCCATCTGCACGCGCTCTTGGTCGCCGGCGCGGTGGTGCAACGAATCCGGGCGCGCGGTTGCGCTGGCGCCGGCGTCAAACCGATGCCCCAATGACACGCCCAATAAGGCGCCAAGCGGTCCGCCTAACATAAAGCCGAAGGCGCCGCCGACCACTTTCCCCCACCACGCCATTAGCGGAGCGCGGCTACGCGGGGGGTGGAAAATTTCATTGCCTGCGGTTGCATTGCTGTGGTGGTGATATCAATCACGCGCGCGAGGTTGGCGAAGAAAAGCGGAATGAACCGGTTAAAAGTACAATAAAAAATCGTTCGCAGAAGTTTTTTTAACACTTTAATTTAAGTTTTTATCGCTTTTCCCGATATACTCGGTTCGCACACGCCCCAAAACCCCAATAAAACCGACACTTTCCGCCACTAGTAGTCATTCCCACGGTCTTTCCTTTTCCGTCATTCCAGCTCAAAATACTGCGGGAATGACGAGGTGGGGGAGGGTTGCGGAAATAGTGGTTGGCGTCGGTGGCTGGAGCGGGTGAACGGAATCGAACCGTCATCATGAGCATGGGAAGCTCAGGTAATCACCATTATACGACACCCGCCGCCGCGCCAAGCCAACCCAGTATAACGCAACCGCCGCCGCATATGCGCCGCTGCGTGACTCGGTGGCTGGTAATCAGGTTGGCTGGGCGAGATGCCTGGTTGATTTTGCGCCCGCGCCGCTTTACCCTATGCGCAATTGAATTGCAATCATGGGCAACTGAGCATGAACAAGCGCGCGACGGTGCTTTCCATCACCGATTTGCATAAACGCTTCGGCGAGTTGAAAGTTTTGAAAGGGATTTCCCTGCACGCCAAGCAACACGATGTCATCAGCATGCTCGGCAGCAGCGGGTCGGGGAAAAGCACGTTGTTGCGGTGCGTAAACCTGCTGGAAACGCCCACTCATGGCGAGATTGCGGTGCACGGCGAAGTGATTAAGATGAAGCAACGGCGGGGCGGCGGGCGCAGGCCGGCGGATATGCGTCAGGTGGAACGCATTCGCACCAAACTGGCGATGGTGTTCCAGCAATTCAACCTGTGGTCGCATATGACGGTGTTGGAAAATGTCATGGAAGCGCCGCTCTCGGTGCTGAAAATGCCGAAAAAGGAAGCCATTGAGCGCGCCGAGTCGGTGTTGAATCGGGTCGGCATGCGCGCGCGAAAAAATTTTTATCCGGCGCATTTATCCGGCGGTCAGCAACAACGCGTCGCCATCGCCCGGGCGTTGGCGATGCAGCCGGAAGTGTTGCTGTTTGATGAGCCGACCTCGGCGCTTGACCCGGAACTGGTCGGCGAAGTGCTGAAAGTCATCCGTAGTTTGGCTGACGAAGGGCGCACCATGTTGGTGGTCACCCATGAAATGGGTTTCGCGCGCGAAGTTTCCAACCGCGTGGTATTTTTACACCAAGGCTTGGTGGAGGAAGAGGGCGCGCCACAGGAAGTGTTTGCGCATCCAAAATCCGAACGTTTCAAGCAGTTTTTGGCGGGCGATCTTAAATGATGCGGGCGCATCAATTTTGGAAATCGTTGGTTAACTCGGTTAACTAACGCGGGCTTGTAACCGCGCTTTCGTTCCCCGCTTTGCTGTTCTATGCTATGCTAATTTTTCATTGCTTTCTTTCTCACCTACGGAGACTCTCCATGAAAATCATCCCCAAACAAACATTATTTTCCGCACTGTTCGCACTGCTCATGCTCGCCGCCTCAGCGGGCGTGCACGCCGAGCAGTGGAAACAGATTCGCATCGGCGTTGAAGGCGCTTACCCGCCGTTCAGTTCAATTACCAAAAGCGGCAAGTTGGAGGGCTTTGATATTGACATCGCGGTGGCGCTGTGCAAAGTCATGGGCGCCGAGTGTTCGTTGGTGCCGCAAGACTGGGACGGCATCATTCCCGCGTTGTTGGCGCGCAAATACGACGCCATCATCG
>JAHRAW010000230.1 GCA_020027415.1 Gammaproteobacteria bacterium | reverse complement strand
TAGTTAGCAACTTTTGTTGAGAATTTACATTTGATTTTGGTGGCGGCGAATTTTGCTTCTCATCCGGCGCGGTATCCGCGTTGCGCGTGGCGGTCGGCGCTTCAATCGGAGCGCGGAAGGTTTTTTTGTCGGCGTTGGCATTGACGTTGGCGCTGACTGTTGCGTTCGCGTCAAGCGCCGGGCTAATTTGCGGCTCAGACAAGAGCAAGGGAATCACCAACACCGCCAGAGCCACCACCATAATCGCCCCGACAACGCGGTGCTTCAACTGGTAATCGGGCTGCGAGACGGCGCTTTTGGGCTTCCCCATGGGCATCGCGGACGGGCGGCAAAGTCAATCAAGTTGGGTCGGTTACTGGCAACCACCAGAAGCCGCTTCAAGCAGTGGCGGAGCGCGCGGCTGGTTCGGCAGGTTGTTCAAGGTGGGCAAGTATAGCACCGACCATATAAAACGAGCCAAAGATTACCACCCGATCATGCGCCCGCGCCGCGGCCACGGCTGAACAATAAGCCGCCAACGGAGAGGTATCGCACGCCGCAACTGCGGGCGCGGGCGCTGCCGCACTGCCGCCAAGCCGTACCAACTGCGCGCGCAAGGTTTCGGCGGTGTGTCCGCCGTTCGCCAAGGTGGCAAAATACCAGCGGTCAATCACGCAGCGCATGGCGGCGATTATGTCCGCGCTGGCTTTGTCCGTCAAACTACCAAATACGCCAACCGTCTTTCCGCGCACCGCGCGCTGCGCTAAAAAATCCGCTAACACCGCCGCCGAAGCAGGATTGTGCGCGACATCCACAATGATTTCCGGGCGGCCGTTGCCATTACCGCTACCATTGCTAGTGAAGACCTGACAACGCCCTTTCAGTTTACATTTGCGCAACCCATTGCGTACATTTTGTTCGGTAACGCCGGTTTGCGCGTGCGTGAGCGCTAAGGTCGCCACTACGCCCGCCAGATTGTCGCGTTGCGGTGCGGGTGCGCCGAAAAACGGCGGCGTTAGGTTCTCAACACAACGCCACTGCCGGGCAAGCGCCGGATGCCTACTACGCCAACTCAGCAGTCGGTCGTCAGCCGCCTCCACTTGATAATGGGCGCCGTTTTGCAACAACACGCAACGGCGCTCAGCCGCCGTCGCGGCGATGCTTGACGGCGGATTCGGCTCGGCGCATACCGCCAACGCATTGGGTTTTAGGATGCCGGCTTTCTCAGCCGCAATCCGCTCGCGGCTGTCGCCGAGCCACTGCGTATGGTCAAGCCCAATGGAGGTGATGAGCGCGATATCGTTGCGGATTAAATTGACCGCATCCAACCGCCCGCCCATGCCGGTTTCTAAAATGCATGCCTCCACTTGTTGCCGCTGAAACACCAACAACGCGCACAACGTGCCAAATTCAAAATAGGTCAGCGGAATCGCCTTGCGGGCATGTTCAATTTCCACGAAGGCTTGGCATAAAGCGGCATCGTCAGCGGCTCGCCCGTTGATGCGGATTCTTTCGTTGTAAGCAAGCAGGTGCGGCGAGGTATAACTGCCGACTTTCAAGCCGGCATCTTGCAGTGCCGCAGCTAACATCGCCACGCACGAGCCTTTGCCGTTGGTGCCCGCCACCGCAATGACAAAATCGCTGCGCTTGCCGGCCAAATTCTTCCATACTTGCGCGATGCGCTCCAAACTGAGGTCAACGCTGCGCCAGTGTTGGCGCTGGATATGCGCAAGCCAGTCCGACAGGCGGTAGGCCTCTAATGCGAATGCGCGCGGTTTCAAATTGCGTAGACCGGCTGGCGGCTTCATTCCCGTTTGGCGGAAGACGCCGTGGCGGGCGACGGCTGGCTTCCGGCGGTCGGCGGGGTGTCGTCCGGGCGGTCCGCGGGCGGCGGCGAGACGCCGTTGAAGCCGAGTTTGGCGAGTAACGCGCCAATCGTATCGCGGAGTTCTCGGCGATCCACGATCATATCAATGGCGCCGTGCGCCAGTTGAAATTCGCTTCGCTGGAAGCCCTGCGGCAGGGTTTCGCGCACGGTTTGCTCAATCACTCGCGGTCCGGCGAACCCCACCAACGCATCTGGTTCGCCGATGATGATGTCGCCCAACATCGCCAAACTGGCGGATACGCCGCCCATGGTCGGGTCGGTCAGCACCGAAACATACGGGATTGCCAATTGTCGCATGCGCGTCAGCGCGGCGGTGGTTTTGGACATCTGCATCAAGGAAAAAAGTGCTTCCTGCATCCGCGCGCCGCCGCTGGCGGAGAAACAAACTAACGGCTGGCGTTGCGTTACGCTGTGCTGCACCGCGCGCACAAACCGCTCGCCGACCACCGAGCCCATGGAGCCGCCCATGAAGTCAAATTCAAAAGCCACCGCAGTGATCGGTGCTCCCTTCAACGCGCCGTGCGCGACTAACAACGCTTCGCTGCTGGAACTGGCTTTTTTCGCATCGCTTAATCGGTCGCGGTAGCGTTTGCGGTCGCGGAATTTGAGTATATCCAGCGGCTGCACCGATTCCGCCAGCCAGCGCGCCTCCCCGGCGTCCAAAAACGCTTGCAACCGCGGCTTGGCGGCGAGGCGCATGTGATGATTGCATTTCGGGCAAACCTGCAAACTGTGTTGCAACGCCACGCTATACAAAACCGCTTGGCAGGCGGCGCATTTGCTCCACAGCCCTTGCGGCACGCCGCGTTTGCCAAGCCCGGCTTTGGTTTGGATTTTAGGCGGGATTATTTTATCAAACCAATTCATAGAGATAGGAGTTTTAGTTTATGTGTTTTGTGATGAAAAATTGAAAACATGTTGGCAAAAATGGCGGATTTTTTCCGCGTCCTTGCGCCCGGCGGATTCCACCCCGGTGCTGACATCCACCCCATACGGAGCGACTTGCGCCAGCGCCGCAGTGATATTTTCCGCGCACAAACCGCCGGCTAATAGCAGTGGCTTGGTGCCGCCGTAGCACGCTTGTTGCCAATCAAAAGTCGCGCCGCTGCCGCCGTATTGCGCCGCCACCTGCGTATGCGTATCCAACAAAATCCCTTGCGCAGTGGCATAGCGGGCTTCCAGCGCCAGCAAATCTATCTCCGGCGTCACCCGCAACGCCTTAATATAAGGCGCGCCAAAAGCGGCGCAGAAGGCCGCCGATTCTTCGCCATGAAACTGCAAACAACTGGGTTGCACTTGCGCCATCACCGCGCGCACGAATTCAGTGGTCGGGTTGACCATCACCGCCACGCTGGTGACAAACGGCGCGACCGCCCGAGCAATGGCGGCGGCTTGCGGCAACTCCAAGTTGCGCTTGCTGGGCGCATGGAAAATCAAGCCAATCGCATCCGCGCCCGCCGCCACCGCCACCTGCGCGATATCAGGTTCGGTCACGCCGCAGATTTTAATTCGCGTTCTCATTGGCTACTCAGTGGTCTCCAAGTGATTTCTAAGTGGTTTGCTACTTCCGAGTCGGCCGAAACATCGCGCCGCGGCGCGCAATGAGGCTACCAAAATCGGCATGGTTTAGGCGACGGCGGCAAGTTAAAACGGGGCGCGTATTGGACTTCGGTGAAGTACAGCCCGGCAGCCGGTGCGGTGGCGGCGGCGCGGCTTCGTTCACGCTCGGCTAACAATTGTGCGGCCCATTCTACCGCTTCCCGACCTTCGCCGATACGCAATAATACGCCGACGATATTGCGCACCATGCGCTGCAAAAATCCATCGGCGCGGATATCCAGCCAAATCCACGCCCCGCACTGTTCAATTTGCAGGCTTGTGACGGTTTTGTGCGGATTTTTTGACTGACAACTTGCCGCGCGAAAGGCGCTGAAATCATGCCGCCCAAGCAAGGCGGCGGCGGCTTGTTGCATGCGCGCAACCGCCAACGGCAACGGATGCCAAGCAACCCGCGCATGCAAATAGGACGGACTCATCGCGCGATTCAAAATCACATACCGGTAACTGCGTTGCAGCGCGCTAAAACGGGCGTGGAAAGACAACTCCACCGGCTGCGCCCAGAGTAAAGAAATATCGCTCGGTAAATAGGCGTTCACGCCGCGCACCCAAGTTTCGCCATCGCGGCGTTGTGTGGTGTCAAAATGAATTACTTGCCCGCTGCCATGCACGCCGCTGTCGGTTCGCCCGGCGGCAATCACGCGGATATCGTGATTGGCGACGCGGCTAATGGCGCGCTCCACCTGCGCTTGCACCGAGTCCGCGTTGAGTTGGAATTGCCAGCCGCAGTAGTTAACCCCGCAGTATTCCACGCAAGCGGCGATGCGCTGTGGTGTGTTCATAGTGCTTGCGTTGCGTATGAATGAGTATTAGCGATTTTACACCCCCGCCCCACCCTACCCTCGTCATTCCCGCGATCTGTTAAGCCTGCCCAGCAGGATTTAAGCGGGGGCGGGTTGCGGGAATGACGGCTAATTAATAATGACGCCTAATTTCTCCTAAAAAACACTGGACATTCCCGCCAAAATTGGCTACCTTCCAGATTGCCAAGATTTTCTATAACGCAGTCCACCCAGTCGGGTTACCTGCTTAATACAACAGCGTTTTTAACCTGCATGGGATTGATCCCCCATGAGCAAATAGGCAGGAATTTCACTTCTGCGTTATGTGATCTTGGCAACGACCCGGCATCGCTGTGATGCCGGGGAATTGCAACTTCACTGGGCTGGCTTCGGCTGGTCCGCCATTGGTAACTACTCAACGCAGGAGTAAATCCATGAGTAAATACACTTGTAAATCGTTGTTCGCAGTACTCGCCGCCGGGCTATTTGGCTTGGCTTCGGTGTCGCATGCCGAAGTTCGCTTGGGCGTGGACTATTCATACCTGGAATCAGATAGCGTTGTTCTCGCAAGTTCGGAAGACGACAAAACCAGTGGCTTTGGCATCTTCGGGCAGGTACGCACCGCCAAAAGCAACCCCGTTT
>JAHRAW010000183.1 GCA_020027415.1 Gammaproteobacteria bacterium | reverse complement strand
ATTTACCCCCTCGTCAATTTCAATCACCCCATCCGGCGGTTGATCGTCAAGTTCAAGGTATAACGCATCGGTTGCGCGGTCGTATTGTACTTTCATCTCTTTTTGCCTCGCTTGAGTGGGTAGTTGGTGATGACGGTAACATCGCGATTGGCGACCATCACGACGACTTTCAACGGGTACGCAAACCCCGCCACTTGTTTCACAATACTCTGCCGCCCGGCCGCTAATTTCGTTGCCATGAGTATCTCGTAGATTGCGACTTTTGGTATGTTATACAATTTTGCCCGCCGCTGCGCGTGTCTGGTGAATTTAATTTTCATGTTGTTTGCTCATTTTGTGGCGCCGACTGGGCGCGGTGCCACCGAAAAAATCAACCTTATTTTTGTTTTTTAACTGCATCAAGCCACCCAATCCCGCGCGTTTTTGAAAATTTTGATCCACGGGCTATATTCCCCCCACGCTTGCCCTTCATCCCGCCCCTCGCACTCGCCGGGTCGCCACGAATTGCACGCCGCGCGAAACACCCGTTCCGGGTGCGGCATCATAATGGTGAAGCGACCATCTTCGTTGGTAAAACCGGTTACCCCGCCGCGCGATCCGTTGGGATTGAACGGGTAGGTTTCGCTGACTTGACCGCGATTATCCACAAACCGCAGACAAACCTGTCGCTTGCGCTGGAGTTCGGCGAGATCGGCGGCGCCAGCGGCATCACTTTGCACCCTGCCCTCACCATGCGCGGTGGACACCGGCAACATAGAACCTTGCATGTCGCGCAACAGCACTGACTTATCCGAACAAACTTCCAACATCACCACGCGGGCTTCGTATTGCTCCGATAAATTGCGCGTGAAACGGGGCCAATGCGCCGCGCCGGGCACCAACTCCGCAATCGCAGCCATCATCTGGCAGCCATTGCACACCCCCAGCGCGAAGGTGTCGCTGCGCTGGAAAAATTCCGCGAAAATATCGCGCAGCCGGGCGTGATACAGAATTGATTTCGCCCATCCCGCGCCGGCCCCCAACACATCGCCGAACGAAAACCCACCGCACGCGGCGAAGCCTTTATAGTCCGCCAAGGTTTGCCCGGCCGCCAAATCGCCCATGGTGACATCCACCGCGCTAAAACCGACGCGGTCAAAGGCAGCCGCCATTTCCAGTTGTCCGTTCACGCCTTGTTCGCGCAAAATGGCGATTTTCGGGCGCGGATGATGCCCAACATAAGGCGCACTGAGGTTTAGGTTTAGGTCATGCGTAAAAGTTAATTTTGAAAACAGCCCCGGATCGCTCAGGTCATCAATGCGCGCATACTCTTGGTCGGCGCATTGCGGGTGGTCGCGCAACGCTTGCATGCGCCACGTGGTCTCAGACCAAACCCGATGCAACGCCGCGCGCTTGGTGCGCAGCAACGCGCGGTCAGCGGAACGAATGATAATCTCATCGCCAGCCGTGGCGTGCCCGATGCGATGCGCCAACGCGCCCATGCCGAAACTCTGGATTTGCGCTACCACTTGCTCGCGTTGCGCGGTTCTGGTTTGCAACACGGCGCCTAATTCCTCGTTGAAGAGTATCGCTAACGGGTCGCCGTGCAGACCGCCAAGTTCCACCGCCAACCCGCAGCGCGCGGCAAACGCCATCTCGCACAAGGTCGTCATCAAGCCGCCATCGGAGCGGTCATGGTAGGCCAGCACAAGATCTTCTTGGGAGAGCGTTTGCAGCAGGTTGAAAAACGCTTTCAAGTGGTTGGCATCGGTCACATCCGGCGCCGTATCCCCCATTTGCGCGGTCGCTTGCGCCAACACTGAACCGCCAAGGCGGTTGTTGCCGTTGCCCAAATCCACCAACCACAAATCATTTTGCGCGCCGCCGGCCAGTTGCGGGGTCAGCGTGGCGCGAATATCGCGCACCGTGGAAAACGCGGTTACCACCAACGACAGCGGCGCAACCACCTGACACGCGCGCTGCGCCTGATCGCGCCACACCGATTGCATGCACATGGAATCCTTGCCCACCGGGATGGATATGCCCAATTTTGGGCATAAATCCAACGCCACCGCTTGCACTGCGTTGAATAAATCCGCGTCGTGACCGGGTTCGCCGGCGGCGACCATCCAGTTGGCGGATAGTTTGATATTGCCGAGTTCGCCGAGGCGCGCGGCGGCGATATTGGTAATGGCTTCGCCGACCGCCATGCGCGCGCTGGCCGGCGCATCCAACACCGCCAACGGCGCGCGCTCGCCGACCGCCATGGCTTCGCCATGGTTGGCGCAATAATCACCGGCGGTAACCCCGACATCCGCCACCGGCACTTGCCATGGACCAACCATTTGATCCCTGGCGACCAGCCCGGTAACGCTGCGATCGCCAATCGTCACCAGAAAGGTTTTGTCGGCGACGGTAGGAAACCCTAACACGAGTTTTGTGGCGCGCGCGATGGACATGCCTGGCAAACTCAACTTGACGCCGGCCTTGGCGAGGCTGTCGGCGCGGCGTTGCATGCTCGGCGGCGAACCAAATAACGTCTCCATCGGCAACTCCATCGGCGTCGCGTTGGCGCCGCCGGCGGCGGCAAAATGGCGGTCGCGCAGGCGTAAATTTTGCGCCGCGGTGGCGCGCCCGATTCGGCTATACAAGCAACGTTCGCGTCGGCAAATTTTTTCAAATTGCGCAAACCGCGCCGGCTCAATCGCCAAGACATATCTTTCCTGCGACTCATTGCACCAAATCTGCATCGGCGTCATGCCAGGTTCGTCGCTGAGCGCATCGCGCAACTCAAATTCTCCGCCGCGCGCGCTGTCATGCACCAACTCCGGCACGGCGTTGCACAAGCCCCCGGCGCCGACATCGTGAATCGACACAATCGGACTCTGCTCGCCTAACGCGCAACAACTATCTATCACTTCTTGGCAACGCCGTTGCATTTCCGGGTTGCCGCGCTGCACCGACGCAAACTCCAACGCTTCCGAACCGGCGCCGGCGGCAACGCTGGAAGCGGCGCCGCCGCCCAACCCAATTAGCATTGCCGGTCCGCCGAGCACGACGATAGGCGCGCCGTCCGGAATGGCGCGCTTGCCGACATGCGACGGGCGGATATTGCCCACCCCGCCGACGAGCATAATCGGCTTGTGATAGCCGTACCGAAAGGCGCCATCGCCGGCTGGCGGAGTTTGCTCAAATGTGCGGAAATAGCCGACCACCGTCGGGCGTCCAAATTCATTGTTGAACGCCGCCGCGCCAAGTGGCGCCTCTAACATGATTTGCAACGGTGAGGCAAGGCGAGTCGGTCTGCTTTCCGCGCCCTCCCATGAACGCCGAGCCCCCGGCAGCCGCAGATGCGAAACCGCATAGCCGACCACGCCCGCCTTCGGTTTGCCGCCGCGACCGGTGGCGCCTTCATCGCGAATCTCCCCGCCCACCCCGGTGGCGGCGCCGGCAAACGGCGAAATCGCGGTGGGATGATTGTGCGTTTCCACCTTGGCGATGGTATGCCCCGGCTCTGGTAGATAAACAAACCGCCGCGTGCGTGGCTCCACCTGAAATCGGCTTGCCGCCGGACCCGCTAACACCGCGGCGTTGTCGTGATAGGCGCTTAAAGTGCCGCCGCCGTGGCGGCGATGGGTCTCGCGGATCATGTCAAACAGCGAATGTTGCGCGGCGCGCCCGTCTATATGCCACTCCGCGTTGAAAATCTTATGTCGACAATGCTCCGAATTGACTTGTGCGAAGGTCATCAGTTCCACATCGGTGGGGTTGCGCCCAAGTTGGCTGAATTGCGACAGCAGATAGCGTTGCTCCACTTCGCTCAGGGCAAGCCCCATGTCGGCATCGGCCTGTTGCAGGGCAACGCGACCGGCGCCGAGCAAATCAATGATGGCGAGCGGCGGCGGTTGAGTGCGCTGAAACAACGCGCGCGCAGCATGCCGCGTACGCAACACCGATTCAGTCATGCGGTCGTGAATGATCGGCAGTAGCGCGTCCGTCGGCGGCGGCGCGTTTGTCGCAGTTGTCGCAGTTGTCGCGGGTTGAAAATCAATCCGCCACTCAATCCCCCGCTCCACCCGCGCAACCGCGGTAAGCCCGCAGTGATGCAAAATATCGGTGGCTTTGGTTGACCATGCTGAAATGGTGCCAAGTCGCGGCGTGACGATGCGCACAAAGGCGTTGGCGGGCGCCGCGGCGGCGGCGTTGCGCTTCGTGCTTTGCTTCGTGCTTTGCTTCGTGCTGCATTTCGTATTGCGCTGCGTGTTTTGCTCGTTTGGCAATTCCAATTCGCCGTCAACGGCACCGCGCGAAGGCGCAACGCCTAACAATTTCTGCAGATTTGCCAACTGAGCCGCCTCCAACTTGCCGACGGGGTTGACGAAATAAACAAAGCGCGCGTGCACCGCGCAACCAGTCGGCAGTAGCGATTGGATTTGGCTGAGGATTTTGGCGGCGCGAAACGCGGATAACGCCGCGGCGCCGGGCAACACCAGCATCAGGTCAGTCTCTTAACACGCAAAACATGCAAAGCACTTAACAATAAACTTGAGAAACTGAACCGAGTTCGCGGCGGCGGGCGGCGGAACTGAACCGGTCGCCCGATATCGCCAACAAGCCACCGACGCCGGGCGGCGAGCGGGATGGTTTCCGCTATTAAAGCGCCCCAGCCTGTCGCATCGCCGCCGCCACTTGCGCGTGATACGACGCCGAGAGCCACGTCAGCGGCAGGCGAATTCCGCTACGCGCCAGCCCCAATTGCGCCATCGCCCATTTCGCCGGAATCGGGTTTGACTCCACAAACAAACTGGCGTGCAAGGGGTCCAGAGTCTGGTTGATGCGTTCGGCTTGCTGTAGATCGCCGCGCAACGCCGCGTGACACATGGCGTGCATGGCGTGCGGCGCGACATTGGCGGTTACCGAAATGCAACCATGCCCGCCGGCTTTAATAAATTGCAAGGTGGTGGCGTCATCGCCGGAATAAATCGCAAAGTCCGCGCCGCAGTGAGCGCGAAAATAGTCCACCCGCGCGAGGTCGCCGGTGGCGTCTTTGATGCCGATGATGTTGGGGATTTCGGCTAACTGCGCAACCGTAGCGTTGTCCATATCCAACGCCGTGCGAGACGGCACATTGTACAGGATTTGCGCCACCTCAGCGCCTTCGGCGATGGCGCGAAAGTGTCGGTATAAGCCATGCTGGGTCGGCTTGTTGTAATACGGCACCACCGACAGGCAGGCTTGCACCCCGAGTTGCGCGGCGCGCGCGGTTAGTTCAAGGGCTTCGCGGGTGGAGTTGCCGCCGGTGCCGGCAATTATCGGAATTCGCCCGTCCGCGAAGCGCACGGTATGCCCGATGACCTCAATTTGCTCGGCAATATCCAGCGTCGCCGATTCGCCGGAAGTGCCGACTGAAACGATGCCATCAGAGCCGTTTTCGACATGGAAATCCACCAATTTGTGAAGATTTTCCAAGTCCAGCCCGCCGTCTTCGTGCATCGGCGTAAT
>JAHRAW010000035.1 GCA_020027415.1 Gammaproteobacteria bacterium | reverse complement strand
GCGCCGTTAGCCGCGCATGGCGGCAAGGGTTTGTTCTTAAAAGAGTTGGAGCAGGCGTTGTTGCGCGGCGAGACCGATGTGGCGGTGCACTCCATGAAAGATGTGACGGTTACCTTGCCGGACGGCTTGCATATCGCCGCCATCTGTCGGCGGGAGGAGGCGCGCGATGTGTTGGTTTGCAAGCGTGTTGACGGCCTCGCCCAGTTGCCGCCCGGCGCGGTGGTCGGCACCTGCAGTTTGCGACGGCAATGCCAACTCCGCGCGCGCTTTCCGCGCCTGCGGCTGGTCAATTTGCGCGGCAATGTGAATACGCGCTTGGAAAAACTGGAACGCGGCGAATTGGATGCGATTGTGTTGGCGGCGGCGGGGCTGAAACGATTGCAACTTGAACACCGCATCACCGAATACCTTGCTCCGGAAATTTGCCTGCCGGCGGTTGGGCAAGGCGCGATTGGGATTGAATGTCGGGCGGACGATGTTGCCATGCTTGAGTTGCTCAAGCCGCTCCAGCATGCCGAGTCGGCAGTCTGCGTTGCCGCCGAACGGGCGGTGAATGAACGCTTGGACGGCGGCTGTCAAGTGCCGCTGGCGGCGTATGCGGAATTGCAAAAAGACGCCATTACCGTGCGCGCGTTGGTCGGCGAGGTGGATGGTTCGCGGGTGCTGCGCAGCGAAAAAAGCGGCGCGGCGGCGGCAGCGGCGCAAATCGGCGGTCAAGTTGCCGAGGATTTGCTCGCCCAAGGCGCCGCGGAGATTTTGGCGCGCGCTTATGCAAACTGAAACCGCGTCCGCATCTGCATCCGCATCTGCATCTGCATCCGCACCCGCATCCGAGTCGTTGCAAGGGATCGCCGTGTTGGTCACCCGACCGTGCGCGCCCGCCGCACGCCTGTGCGCGCGCATCCAACGGCACGGCGGCGAAGCGATTGTTTTGCCGCTGCTGGATATCGTGCCGCCCAACGACCCTGCGGCTTTGGCGCGCGCGCTCAGCAATCTTGCCGCAGTGGATTTGATGGTATTGATCAGCGCGCATGCGGTGCATGGCATAACCGAGTCGTTGCGGCGTCATCAATTGCAAATTCCGCATACCGTGCGAGTCGCCGCCGTGGGTCCGAAAACCGCAAACCAATGCGAACGGGCCGGGATTAAAGTGGATTTTGTGCCGCGCCGACAAATCAACAGCGAAGGCTTGTTGGCGGAACTTAGCGACTTCCCGCTCGGCGGAAAAAATATCTTGATTTTCCGCGGGCAGAGCGGGCGCGAATGGCTCAAGCAGGCGTTGGAATCACGCGGCGCGCGGGTTCGCTATGTGCAAAGTTATCGCCGCCAAGTCGCCGACCTGCCGCTCAAGCGAGTGTTGGCACGTTGGCGCGGCAAGCAAATTGATTTGGTGATGGCGAGCAGCGTGGCGGTGGTGCAGGCACTTCGGCAAACGCTGGGCGCGCGCAACCATGCCTTGTTCGCACAAACCACGCTGCTCGCTTATAGTCAGCGGGTGGCGGATTACTGCCGCACGGCGGGCGTTGCGGCGGACATCGTGGTGGCGAAGCAGCCCACCGATGAAGCGGCGATTGAAGCCTTGCTTGCGTGGGGCGCGCGCCGCCGAGCGCGTAGGTGAATGGTGGAGGTAAGTTGTTAATGTAAGTTGGCAAAGTGCGAACCCAAACCCAGACCTAAACTCAGACCCAAACCCAAACCGCCCATGCGAACGCGATCTTCGGTAGCCTTCGGTTGGGTTAATCATTTGCTTGATGAGGTATCTTGTGCAACCAACCAAGCCGTCGTCTGACTCCAAACCGGAGTCCCCATCGGAGTCCCCAGCCGGATATCCGCCGATCGCGGAAGCCGTCGATGCGGTGGCGCCAGTTCGTCGCCGCGCGCGATCCAGTTATGTAATTTGGGTGGCGTGGATGGCGATTTTGCTCAGCCTCAGCGCGCTGCTTGGCGGCGGATATATTTGGTATCAGAACCAGATGCAGGCGAACCGCGCCAGCGAAGCGCAGCATACGCGCATGCAAACCGTTGCGCAACGCTTGGCGGCATTGGTCGCCACTCAAGCGGAGACCGAGGCCCAGCTCAAGCAATTTCAAACGCAACTGTACGCCGCCGACAAACGCCTGCGCGAGATGCAAGTTGAGGTGCAAGTTGAGGCGCAAGTTCTAAGCGACGCGGTCGCAAAGTTGGCGGCGCGGTTGTCCGGCGGCGTGGACGATTGGAGCGTGGCGGAAGTTGAACGCTTAATGCAAATCGCCGCCCACCGCTTGCAACTTGCCGCCGACCCGCAGTCAGCAAGAGTCGCGTTGCGCATGGCGGACGCGCTCTTGCAACAACTCGCCGAGCCGGCGTTTAACTCGGTGCGCGAACTCCTCGCCGCCGAAATCGCTTCGCTTGATGCGCTGCCCGCGGTGGATGGGTTCGCCACCTTGGAGGCGCTGTCCGCGCTGTCCGCGGAGGTGGAGGCTTTGCCGCTGGTTGCCACCGCGCAAACGTGGAATTCCGCTAGCGAGGCGGCGCCGCCGACCGCGTCACCGCCGCCGACGCCGACGCCAGCAGACCACACCGCCGAACGCAATCCATGGGGTTGGCGCGCGTTCCAAGATTTGCTCGCCGACTTGGGCGCGCTGATTGAGGTGGAACGAGATGACGCCTTGCCCGCGGCGTTGTATTCCGCTGACCTGCGGTGGCTGACGGTTGAACGGGCGCAGTTAATGCTGGAAGCCGCCAAACTCGCTTTGCTGCGCGCGCAAGACGAGGCATATGCGGCGCGCCTGCGCGAGGCGAAGGCTTGGGTTAACGATCACTTTGACACCGACGCCGCGCCGGTCGCCGCCTGGCTCAAACGCGTGACCGAGTTGGCGGAGTCCGCGCGGCAACCCGAGTTGCCGGATATTTCCGCATCGCTGCGGGCGTTGCGCGCCGAACAATCCGGCAATCAAACTGGCAATCAATCCGGCAATTGATGCGGTGAAAACGCTGCTCATTATATTGGTCACGCTGGCTGCGGCGGTCGGCTTTGCCATGTTGGCGTTGCAAGATCCCGGCTATGTGTTGCTGTCGCGCACGCCGTATACGGTGCGTTTGCCGCTGGCGTTGTTGGTATTGTTGGTGTTGCTCGCGTTTGCGGCGTTAATTTTGTTGGGCAATCTGCTAACCGGAATTTTGGGCGCGCCGAGCAAAACCCGCGCGTGGTGGCGACGGCGCCATCAAGCGCGCGCGCAACAACATACCATGCACGGTTACGCGGGTTTGATTGAAGGCAATTGGTCGGCGGCGGAACAGAAGTTGTTGAGCAAACTTGAGCACCATCAATCGCCGCTGCTGAATTATCTCGGCGCGGCGTACGCCGCACACCAGCAAGGCGGTTCGCGGCGGCGCGACCACTATCTTGCCGCGGCTTTGGAACATCATCCGCAGCAGCATGTGGCGATCAACCTAACCGCGGCGCGGCTGCATTATCAGTGCGGCGAGATTGTGGAAGCCCGACAAGTGTTGGAAACGCTGCGGCGCCGGGCGCCCCGCAATGTCGCGGTGGCGCGCTTATTGGCGAATGTATATCAAGAACTGCGGGATTGGAATTCGCTGCTCACATTGTTGCCGGCGTTGCAGCGACTCAAAGCGTTCCCGCCGCAAGAACAGAGCGCGCGGAGCAAATCAGCGTATGAAGGTTATTTGTCTTCACCGGCTTTGTTGCATGGCGGCGGCGCGCCGCCGACCGTCGCTTTCAACGCGTTGCCGGCGAGCCGAAAAAAAGATCCCGACATCATCGCCGCCTATGCCCGGCAGTTGCTGAAAGTCGGCGAGCATCGGTTGGCGGAACAGAAGTTGCGCGCTACGCTCAGCAAGAAGTGGGCTGCGGAACTCGCGTATCTTTACGGCAAAACCGAAACCTCGTTCACCGACCAGCAGATTAAATTTGTCAAGTCGTGGGCGCAACGATATGGTTCGCATGCGGATTTGACCCTGACCTTGGCGCGACTCTATCGCCGCGCCGGACAGTTGGAGCCGGCGCGGGATTTGCTGAGTCAGGTGATCGCCAATGGCGGGCGCGCGGAAGCCCGCGTGGATTTTGGCTCGTTATTGGAAGAGATCGGCGATACGGAGGGCGCATTGATTTGCTATCGCCAAGGCATGGCGGCACAAACGGCGAGGCTGGAAGCGATTGCTTCCGCGGCCAACGATTCGCCGCCGGTTGCTCTGAAGGTGGCCGAGTCGGCGGAGGATGGGAGCGCCGAACAATCGGTTGGGCGGTCAATCATGCCGGTGGTGCACTGAGCGGTTTTGCATCCGTGTAAGCCGCCCAATTCACATAATCCACCCGCCCCGCCGCGTGTGGTTCGGCGTCTTCCTTAACCGCCGCCGTAGGTGAACGAGTCGAAGAAGAACCGCTCCGGCTGCATGCCCATCGCGCTCAAGCCATCGCGCACCGCATTGATCATCGGCGGGGGACCGCTGGCATACACATCCACGCCGTCAAATTGATCGTACCGGGCTAACACCGCTTCATGCACCCATCCGCTTGCGCCGCGCCAATGGGCGGAGACCGCTTGCCCGGGGGCGCCGGATAGCACCGGCGTATAGGTGAAGTTTGCATACTCGCGCGCCCACTTTTCCGCCAACTCGTGCAGGTATAAATCTTGCGCATCGCGCGCGCCCCAAAATAGATGAATCGTTTGCGCCGGGTGGTTGTCCAACGCTTGCTGTGCCAGCGCTTTAATCGGCGAGAATCCTGTGCCGCCGGCAATCATAATAATCGGCTGCGTAGTTTGTGATTGCAGTAAATAGGCGCCAAACGGACCTTCCAAGCGTAGCAAGTCGCGCGCGCGCAACGCGGTGAATACTTTCGGGGTGAAATGCCCGCCCGGCACATGGCGGATATGCAATTCCAAGCCTTCCTCGGCGCCTTGATGCGGCAGATTGGCGATGGAGAAACTGCGCCGCTGACCGTCTTTCATGATAATGTCAATATACTGCCCGGCGAGAAAATTGAATTGCTGGGATTTTGGCAACAACAAGAACACGCGCATGACATCGGGCGCCAGTTTTTCCAACCGCGCGACGCGGCATGGCAGCATTTTGATTTGTATATTTTGCCCGGCGGCGACCTCGGGCGCATCAATCACCACATCCTCAATGGGAATGGCTTGACACAGCAACACCTTGCCCTGTGCGATTTCCGCCTCAGTCAGCGCGGAAGCGTCGTATTCTCCGTACTCAACGGCGCCGGACACGAGCGTGGATTTGCAAGCGCCGCAGACGCCGTTGCGACAGCCATAGGGCAATATCCGCTGCGCGCGCAACGCCGCATCCAAGATGGTTTCGCGCGGTTCGGCGGGGAAGCAACTTTGGGTGCGCCGGTTGGTAATTGAAAAAGACATGGGTTGGCAAGGGTGGGCGGTTAACATGGCGTATGCCGACGCCGTCAAGCGCGGATTGGATTGTATCTATTTTTTTGGTTCACTTGTGAGGCCTGAATGATGCCAGAATTGCCGGAAGTGGAGACCACCTTGCATAGCCTGCGCCCGGCGCTGATGGGGGTGAAGATTGCGCGGCTGGTGGTGCGCGAACGGCGCTTGCGCTGGCCGATTGAAGCCCGGCTGGAAGACAAACTCCGCGGACGGACGGTCACGCAGATGCGCCGCCGCGGCAAGTACATCGTGCTCAATCTTAACCGCGGCGGGTTGCTGATGCATCTCGGCATGTCCGGTTCATTCACGGTGCTGCCAAAACGCGCCGCCGAAACGGAGACGGCCGGTCGGCACGATCACTACGACCTGCTCAGTAGCCGCGGTGGTATCGTCCGCTATCGCGACCCCCGACGCTTTGGTTGCCTGCTGTGGAGTGCCGTCGACCCGATGCAACATCGTCTCATTCGCAGCCTCGGGGTGGAGCCGTTGGAGTCAAGTTTGGATGGCGAATACTTGCGCCGCGCCGCCACCGGGCGCAAGTCGGCGGTGAAAAATCTGCTGATGGACAGTCGGGTGGTGGTCGGCATCGGCAACATTTACGCCGCTGAAGCGTTGTTTGACGCCGGCATCCATCCGTTGCGCGGCTGCCATCGCATTTCTGAAATACGCTATCAAAAGTTAACCGAGTCGGTGCGAAAGATTCTGCGCGCCGCAATCTTGCAGGGCGGTTCCACCATTCGGGATTTCACCGCCAACGGGCAACCCGGTTATTTTAAGCAGCAGTTATCGGTGTATGGACGCGCCGGCGAACCGTGCCGCCGATGCAAAACGCCGCTCCGCAATATCGTCCTTGCGCAGCGCTCTACTTTTTATTGCCCGCAGTGCCAGCGTTAATGACGGATGGGGTGCGGTGTTCTAACTTGGGTTTCTCTTAGAATCTCCCCGCGGTCAGCAATTCGTTGTTTGGCGGTTTTGCAATACTCTGCCGAGCAGTCTATTCCAAGGTAGTTACGCCCGAAGTGATGCGCGGTCAGGGTGGTAGTGCCGGCGCCGTTGAAAGGATCCAACACCACATCGCCGCGGAAACTAAATAATTTTAATGCGCGCAACACCAACTTCTCCGGGAACATCGCCGGGTGTCCGTGTTGTTTCATATTTCTTTCCGAGAGTCATCCAACTCGTTGATAACATTTATTACTATATTTGCCCTGTCTTTGATATACGCCCAACCGCCTTTACCGGTAAGAGGATCGGAAAATTTAAGCGTAATTACTTCGTTGCTGCCCGATGAAGAACTAATAATTTCGTTGGGCATTTTATCCAGATAGCTCTTTTGTACGCCCA
>JAHRAW010000160.1 GCA_020027415.1 Gammaproteobacteria bacterium | reverse complement strand
GCTTTACTCCGGCAGTTGTGCGACCAAGAGTGGCAACGGGTCTTGGCGCAATGTACGGTTCGGCGGTATGCCAAGGGCGAAACCATCGTGCGCGAAATGTCGCAAGATCATAATATGTATTTCATTGACCGCGGCAAAGTTCAGGTGACGCTGCTGTCTCAGGATGGGCGCGAAGTGAGTTTTGCCAACCTTGAACAAGGCGAAAATTTTGGTGAAATATCGGTGCTGGACGGCAAGCCGCGCTCGGCCAATGTGATTGCGATGACCGAGACCGACATGGTCATCATGCCGCCGCAAGTGTTCCGACAAATTCTGCAGGCGAATCCGTCGGTGGCGCTGGAACTGCTGCAACAATTGTCCGCTATGATTAGACGCTTATGCGAGCGAATTTTTGAATACTCCACGATTGGCGTGAACAATCGCATTCACGCCGAGTTATTGCGTCTGGCGAAGAAAAATTTGGATTTGGATGGCGTCGCGCGCATCGCCAACGCGCCCACCCACGCGCAGTTCGCCAGTCGCGTGAGTTGTCATCGCGAGGCGGTGAGCCGGGAATTAAAATCACTGGAGAAAGCCGGCATCTTGGCAAAAAAGAATCGCAAGTTAATCGTGCCGAAGATTCAAGTGCTGCAAGAAATGGTCACGCAGGTCATGGGGCGTCAGTGACCACCGCCCCAGCGCAAAATCGCAATGGCAGCCCCAACATCAACCCATTCCCACAATCCCAACCCCAGCCCATTCACCCGACATGCATGGCGCTGACGCGCATGGCGTTGCCGCGTAAAATGCGGTGTTGCTTCCCTACCCTCGTTTGATTAATCCTTGTTATCCCAACTGCCTAATCTGCTGACTTTTTTACGCATCGCCGCCAGCCCGGTGTTGGTGCTGTTGTTGAGCGACCACGCCTATGCCGTAGCCATGATGTTGTTCTTAGCGGCCGGCATCACCGATGGATTGGATGGCTATATCGCCAAGCGGTTCAACTGCGTTTCCAATCTCGGCGCCATTTTGGACCCCATCGCCGACAAACTGCTGATTGCCAGCGCCTACATTATGTTGGCGATTCTGCAGGACATCCCATTCTGGCTGCTCATCGTCGTCATGTTCCGCGATTTAGTCATCGTGGTCGGCTATTTGGTGTTGGCGGTGATGGGCAATGAAATACCGATGAAGCCGACCTACCTCAGCAAGTTCAACACCTTCCTGCAAATCTCGTTGGTCATTGCGGTGCTCATCGGCAAAGCCGACTGGCTGCACTTTCCGTTCGTCATGGACGCGCTGGTGGTGGGCGTGTTGCTCACCACCATTAGTAGCGGCAGCCAATATGTGTGGGCGTGGGGAATTCGGCGCGAGCGACCGCCGTCATCGCATTCATGAATCGGCAAACGTTGATTCCGGTCAGCGCCGAGAACGAGAGCAGTTTTGACAGTTTCCGCCTCGGCGACAACGCCGAATTGTGCGCCGAGTTACAACGCATCGTGCATAACGCGCGCGCCAGACGGGTGCTGTATTTTTGCGGACCCGGCGGCAGCGGCAAAACCCACCTGCTCAGCGCATGTTGTCAAGCGGCGCGCGCCTTAGGCAAACCGCATGCCTATCTGCCGGTGGACGGGCAACCGCCCGACTCGGCGCAACTTAACCGTATTGAAACGCATGGCTTGTTGTGCGTGGATGATTGCCAACTCAGCGTCACCAGCGAGGCATGGCAACTCGCGTTGCTCGGCTTGTATGAAAAATTGTTGAATCATACCAATACCGGCGCGATGGTGGTCGCCGGCAACCGCACGGTCGGCATGTTGAATTTGGCGTTACCGGATTTGGCGTCGCGGCTGGTGAGCGGCGGCGTCTATCCACTCACCCCGCTGAGCGAGCCGGACAAACTGGCGGCGTTGCAAGCTCGCGCGCGGCAAAAGGGATTTGAACTCAACGACCAACTATTGCAATTCATCATCACCTATTATCGGCGCGACACCGCCTCGTTGTTTTCGCTGTTGGAGCGAATTGACCATGCGTCCTTGGCCGAACAGCGCAAAGTCACCGTACCGTTCATCAAATCATTGTTGTAACGGAACCTCCGCCAACGCGCGCGCACAACCGGCCACGCGCCGCCCCAAAGTTGCCGCCAGACTTTTTTCATGGTCGCTGAGCGGCAGATGATTGCCACCGCCCGCTCCCGCCACATGGCTGGCGCCATACGGCGTGCCGCCGGTGGTGGTATCGCCAAGCGGCGTGCCGCAAAACGGAATGCCCACCATGACCATGCCATGGTGAAGTAGCGGCAACATCATAGACAGCAAAGTACTTTCTTGCCCGCCGTGCATACTCCCGCTGGAAGTGAACACCGCCGCCGGTTTGCCGTTGAGCGCGCCGGATAACCACAACGGCGTGGTTTGCTCGAAAAAATATTTGAGCGGCGCCGACACCGTACCAAACCGAGTCGGGCTGCCCAGCATCAAGCCGGCGCAGGTTTCCACCTCGCTCAACCGCGCATACACATCGCCGCGCTCGGGAATGGCTGGCGCCACCGCTTCGCACTGCGCGGAAAGCGGCGGCACGGTTCTGAGCCGCGCTTCGCACTGCGCCACACCCTCCACGCCGTGCGCCGCGTGCTTGGCTAACTCGGCGACCGAACCATGCCGACTGTCATAGAGAATCAAAATGGTATGCATGCGCGGCTCAGCGGTGGTAGTGGTTGTAGCGGGATGCGCGGCTTTCCATAACGGCGGTGCAAAGCGGCGGCGCAGAGTTGCAATTTGCGGCTTTATGCCGATGCCGATGCCGATGGTTGCAACAAGAATTCCAGCAACGCAGTCTGCGCGT
>JAHRAW010000130.1 GCA_020027415.1 Gammaproteobacteria bacterium | reverse complement strand
GTAGTGGCTGGGTTTTTCATGGGATATCCTCGCTGAGGGTTGAGTAAAGGGGTACGCCGAAGCGTGACTGAGTTGCGAAGATACTCTTTTGTTGGTGGTTTGGCAAGTATTAAATGGGGTGAATGTTGTTGTTTCCTCTTCGTCATTTCCGCTTAAAAGATCGCGGGAATGACGCGGCGGCTAAAAAAACGCTTGTAGACCGGTTTGGGCGCGCCCCAAAATCAGCGCGTGGATGTCGTGCGTGCCTTCGTAGGTGTTGACGGTTTCTAAATTAACCAAGTGACGCATGACATGAAATTCGTCCGAAATGCCGTTGGCGCCGAGCATGTCGCGCGCCACGCGGGCGATTTCCAGCGCCTTGCCGCAATTGTTGCGTTTGATTAAGGAAATGTTTTGCGGCGCGCAACGATCTTCATCCAACAGCCGCCCGACCCGCAACGCGGCTTGCAAGCCGAGCGTGATTTCGGTTTGCATGTCGGCTAATTTTTTCTGAATCAACTGGCTTTGCGCCAGCGGGCGATTGAACTGACGGCGCGCCAGGGTGTATTCGCGCGCCGCGTGCCAGCAAAATTCAGCGGCGCCGAGCACGCCCCAAGCAATGCCGAACCTCGCTTTGTTGAGGCATCCAAACGGACCTTTGAGTCCGCTCACGGCGGGCAGTCGGTTTTGTTCGGGGACGAACACCTTATCCATCACAATTTCCCCGGTGGGCGAGGCGCGCAAACTCATTTTGCCGTCAATGCTGCGCGTGCTGAAGCCAGATTTGGCGGCTTCGCGTTCCACCAGAAAGCCGTGAATGACGTCGTCTAACTTTGCCCAGATGATGGCGAGGTCGGCGATGGGCGCGTTGGTGATCCAAGTTTTGGCGCCGCTCAGCTGATAGCCGCCGGCGACTTTTTTGGCGCGTGTTTGCAGGCCGCCGGGGTCGGAGCCGTGCTGCGGCTCGGTTAAGCCGAAGCAGCCAATCAGTTCGCCGCGCGCCAACCGCGGCAAGTAATGTTGCTTTTGCGCCTCGCTGCCATACGCATAAATCGGATGCATCACCAACGACGATTGCACGCTCAGGCACGAACGGTACGCGCTGTCCACGCGCTCCACTTCGCGCGCCAACAAACCATAACTGACATGGTTTAGCCCGGCGCAGCCGTATTGTTCGGGCAAAGTCGCGCCGAACATGCCGAGTTGCCCGAATTGCCGCATCAAGCCGATATCAAAAGTGGCGGCGCGGTTGGCGGCGACAATGCCCGGCTGCAACTCGCGCGCGCAAAACTCGCGCGCGCTGTCGCGCACGCCCCGCTCGGATTCACTGAGCTGTGATTCCAAATCAAACGGGTCGTCCCAGTTGAACGGCGAGGTCGGCATGGCAAATTAGGGGGTGGGTGGGTTGTCGCGCGCGCCAAACCAACCGCCGCAGAGTAAGCCGACGCCGCTCAGCGCGAACACGCCGCTGAGCCAAAGGTGCGCGGTGGTGGTCGGTTCGCGCGTTAGCAACACGGCGCCGATTAGCAAGCCAACGGCGCTGAGCGAACGCATTGTGCGATGTTGTACGACCCCCAGGTGCCGCCTGAGTTCGGCGATTTCTTGGTCGCTGGTATGCACGATGAATTGGTCGTTTTTGAGTTGATGCATGATTTGATACAACAGCCCCGGCAGTTGCGGCGCCGCGGTGAGCAGGTTGGGCAATTCACGCTGCAAAGTTTTCAGCGCGGCGTGCACGCCGAATTGTTCGCGACTCCATTTTTCCAAGAACGGTTTGGCGGTCTCCCACAAGTTTAAGGCGGGATAGAGTTGCCGCCCCAAGCCTTCAATGTTGAGCAAGGTTTTTTGCAGCAGCACCAGTTGCGGTTGCACCGGCATCTTAAAGCGATGCGCCACGCGGAACAAGCTGAGCAGAAAGCCGCCGAATGAAATTTCGCTGATTGGTTTGGCGAAGATGGGTTCGCACACGGTGCGAATCGCGCTTTCAAATTCCTCCGCTACGGTGCCGGGCGGCACCCAGCCGGCGCGAATATGCGCGTCCGCCACCCGCTGATAATCGCGGTGAAAAAAGGCGAGCAAGTTCTCCGCCAAGTAACGTTTGTCGGCGGCGCTTAAAGTTCCCATGATGCCAAAATCAACCGCGCGGTATTGCCCTTCTTTGGAGACGAAGATATTGC
>JAHRAW010000016.1 GCA_020027415.1 Gammaproteobacteria bacterium | reverse complement strand
GCATGCCGACTAGGAGCGATAAGAGTTGCGATTGCTTGCGTGAAAAAAGTTTCATTGGATTTTCTCCTATTGGTTGAAACAAGATTGGAGACCGCAGGCTACCGCAAGTGGTTTGCATATGCAAGCCCCGCGGTCGGCATATGAAACAAAATGCTTGACAAGCCACGCCGCCGAGATTAGATTCTCCGTCCCCGCCGATGGGCGGGGAAAAGATTTCAGGTGCTTCCCGCTGGGGGTGATGGTTTATAGCGCAGCGGGAGTGAAACGGGAAGTCGGTACGCCGCCAATGCTTCGGCTTAGGCAAATTAGGCTTAAGTTTAGCCAAACGCGGCAACCCCGACGCTGCCCCCGCAACGGTAAATGAGACGCAGTTTGCCACAGCCACTGTCTCTACGGAGATGGGAAGGCGTAAACCGCGGCGTTGCCGGCTGGTCAAAATTCAGACCCGCGCGCAATGGCTCATGAGCCCGGAGACCGGCCTGGGAATTGACGCGAACCCCTCGGGAGGGCTCGCCCAAACTCTCTATGCGCGGGTGCGCGATACGGAGTTTCTCATGCCGATCTTTATGTTGCCGGCGCGCGCCGGCCGTTGCGTTGTTATTGCGGTTGCGGTTTTCATTTTCATGTTGGTTGCGTTGCTGCCGCTACCGTTCCACCTTCAATCTGCGCACGCGCAAGCGCCGCAAGAACCCCTTACCATCCTCATCACCGCCTCGCGGGTCGCGGAAACGGCGGATGAAACCTTGTCGCCGGTCACCGTCATCACGCGCCGACAAATTGAACAAACCCAAGCCAACACGGTGCAAGAAGTGCTGCGCACGGTGCCGGGGCTGACGCTGTCTAATAACGGCGGCGGCGGGCAACTGACCACTTTATTTCTGCGCGGCGCCAACTCCAATCATGTGTTGACGCTGATTGACGGCGTGAAAGTCGGCTCCGCAACCAGCGGCTTAACGCAATTTGAACACCTGCCGCTTGACCAAATTGAAAAAATAGAAGTGGTGCGTGGACCGCGCTCCAGTTTGTATGGCTCGGAAGCGATCGGCGGGGTGATTCAAATTTTCACCCGCGCGGGCGGCGGCGGTGATGGCGCTAAAACGCGCACGCAGTTCTCGATCAGCGGCGGCAGTCATAACACGCATCAAGCGCATGTCGGGGTGCGCGGCGGCGCGGCTACTGAACTCGGGCGCGGGCGCGGTTGGTACAACCTCGGCTTCGCCAGCCACCTCGCCGACGGCTACGATGTCTGCCGCGCCGCATTTTGCATTGATGAGCGCGATGCGGACGGCTATCAAAACCACTCCATCTCGGCGCGCGGCGGCGCCTCGCCGACTGAGGAGGTATCGGTGGAAGGCAATGTCCTGCACACCGCAAGCGAAACCGAGTTTGACGGGTTTTTTAATAGTTCGCAGAACCTCATCCGCACGGTCGGCTTGAAAACGCGCTGGCAGGCGCATCCCCGCTGGCAGACTTCCTTCGCGCTTGCGCACGCCAAGGACGATCTGGAAAGTTTTAGCAATGGCGTAAGCGCGAGCCGCTTTGTCACCGACCGCGCGCAGGCGAACTGGCAAAACGATATCCAGTTGAGCGCCACCACCCGTCTGGCGGCGGGGGTGGATTATGTCGCCGACCAAGTGGATGGCAGCACCGATTTCACCGTGACGCACCGCGACAATGTCGGTTTCTTTACTTGGTGGCGCAGCGAGTTTAACGAGCACGATGTGGAGTTCTCGCTGCGCCACGATGAGGACGAACAATTCGGCGGGCAGACCACCGGCAGCCTCGGCTGGGGGCGGCGGCTGGGCGAGCGACACCGCCTCACCGCCTCGTACGGCACCGCCTTTAAGGCGCCGCATTTTAATGTCCTGTATACGCCGCAATCCGATGCCGGCATTTTTAGCGGCACCGACTTTGGCATTTTTCGTTCCAACCCGGAACTACAGCCGGAAACTTCCAAAAGTTTCAACGTTGGCTTTTCGCGGCGCGGCAAGCGCGCCAAGTGGGAAGCCAACTGGTATCAAACCACCCTCAATAATTTGATTGCCAGCCGCACCCAAATGCAGACCATTGGCGGCGTGCTGCGCCCGGTGAGTAGGCCGGTGAATGTGCAGCGGGCGCGCATTGTGGGGGTGGAGTTGACCGCTTCCGCCGGCCTGCGCGCGTGGGATGTGCGCAGCACCCTGAGTTGGCAAGAGGCAACGCAAACCGCCGGCGACCGCAACGGCAAACGCTTGCTGAAACGCCCGCAACGCAACCTGGATTTGGATATTAGCCGCCGTTTCGGCACGCGCATGCTTGCCGTCAATGTGTTCGCGCAAAGCAGCAGTTTGGATTTTGGCGAAACTGCGGTGGCCGGGTTTGCGTTAGTCAATGTGCGCGGCGAATTCCGCTTGGAGCGCAATTGGTCGCTCGGCTTGAAAATCAATAACCTGCTTGACAAACAATACCAAACCGCCGCCGGCTATCCGCAAGACGGGCTCAATGTGCTGGCCACCTTGCGGTATGCGCCGACCGATTCGTGAGGCGGAAACCGAGCGCGCGTGACGGCGGTAGGGGCAAGCAAGTGATGCGGCGGCGGGCGCGCGGGTGCTGGTTTGGGTTTGGGTGCGGGCGCAGACTCAAGTTGGCAAGATTGGCGTGCGGCGTTGTCGGCTTGTTTGCCGTTCAGCAAATCAGCGGCGCACCGATCACCGTCACCGATGATTTCAACCGCAGCGTCACCTTAGCAAAGCCCGCCGAGCGCATCCTCAGCCTGTCCCCGCACAACACCGAAAACCTGTTTTCAGCCGGCGCCGGCAGCAAGGTGGTGGGCGGGGTGGAGCATAGCGATTATCCGCCGGCGGCGGCGCGCCTTGCCTCGGTGGGCAACAGTTACGCGCGCATCAATTTGGAAGCGGTGCTGGCGTTGGCGCCGGATTTAGTGGTGGCGTGGGAAACCGCCGGCAATCGTGAGACGCTGCAAAAAATCGCCCAGTTGGGCTTCCAGTTGTATTATTCCGAGCCGCGCAATTTTGCCGACATCATTGAGAATATTGAGGAGTTGGCGTTGTTGGCGGGCAGTAGCGCGTTGATCCATCCGCCCGCCGCGCACTTGCGCGAGGAGTTGGCGCAGGTGCGCGCCCAATTCGGCGGCAAAAGCACGCAAACCGTGTTTTATCAAGTATGGCGCGAGCCGCTTATGACCATCAACGGCGCGCACCTGCTCAGCCGCGCGTTGGAGCTTTGCGGCGCGCGCAACGCGTTCGCGCACTTGCCGATTATCGCGCCGCAACTCAGTCTGGAAGCGATCTTGCAAGCCGACCCGGATATAATTATCACCGCGCGCGTGCCCGGGCAACCGCCGCAACAACAACGCGCGTGGTGGAAAAAATGGGCGTCGCTGAGCGCGGTGCAACACGACGGCTTTGTGTGGGTGGACGGCGCCATGCATCGCAATACCGCGCGGATGATTATGGGCTTGCGTAATTTGTGCGAGCAGATTGATCAAGTTCGGCAACGCCGCGAAAATTGAATGGCTGGAATCTCCGTCGCCCACCTCGTCCCCCGCTTAAAGGATCGCGGGAATGACGAGGGTGGAGTTGGCGGGAATGACGAGTCAATTTGGACTCCCACCTTTACGAATGGGAGAAATAAAAAACGGGGCGAATGCCCCGTTTCCTGTTCGTCATTCTCGTATTCCGCCCAGCGGCGGAGCACTCGTCAGAAGGCATAGCCCAGCGCAAAGCGCAAGCCGGTTTGCTGCAGGTCAAAATCAATGCTTGTTGGGACTGTTAAGCCGCCGCCCGTCTGGGTGGTTTCAATTTCTTCGCCATAGTCGGTGTATTGCACCGCCATTTGCGCGAACCAGTTTTGCGCCAACGGCATCTCCACGCCGGCGGCGAAAGTCCAGCCGGTCAGGTCGTCCTCGCTACTTTGCTGGACAGGCGTAATGGAGACCATCCCGCTCAACAAACTCTCCGTTTCTACCTGACGCACGCCAAGCATTACGAACGGATTGACTGCTTTGCCATGCCGGGCGACGAAGCCCAACACTTCATAAGCGTTGTCGGCGGATACCGTGAAGTTGACAGATCGATTGATCTGATAATCGCGGTATACGCTGTCGTCTTGGCGATAAGCGAGGTGGATGCCAATCGCGGTGGAGGGGTTGATTGCGTGGCGGTATTGCCCGAACACGCCGATGGAAGTATCGATATCGCGGTGGGAGCCATTGACGAAGGTGTTGATTGAATAGTTAAAGCCGGTTGCCGATCGAGTCGGCGACAATTCCACGCCGACGCGGAACTCGGCATGGGCGGTGGATAGGCTGAGCGTTACGCAAGCAACCAGAAAGCAAGCGCGCGCCCGCCCAATGCCCCAGCGGCGGTTAGCCGAAAATTGGGGGGGGGGTAAAATGGTTAAGGGCTTGGATGGATTTTGTCATGCGAAAATCTCCGTAGTAGTTTGATGAAAATGTGGTTGTGTTTGAGCAGACAACCTGATTGGGTGCCTGCGCGTGTGGGGAATGTAACCGATTTGGGTGGGGATGTCAATTGATATTGGAATCATTGGTCAGGCGTGGGATGAGCAGTGGAATCGCGTTATTTTCAGGGTGTCGTTGCACCGCCACTTCTAAATTGAACACCTCGCGCATCAGCGATTCGGTGAACACTTCCAGCGGCGCACCGTCGGCGACTAATTTTCCACGCTGCATAACGAGGGCGCGGTCGGCAAATTGCGCCACTAAATTGAGGTTGTGCAAGGCGCAAACGATGCCGATTTTGTGTTCGCTTTGCAAACGTTTGAGCAGCCGCATCAGCGCGTATTGATGGCTCAGATCCAGCGCCGCCACGGGTTCATCCAACAGCAGGAAGCGTTCGTGTTCAGGTTCGCGCGCGGCGCGGCGGCGGTAAATCTGCGCGATGACGCGGGCGATTTGCACGCGCTGCTGTTCGCCGCCCGACAGGCTGGTGTACGCGCGGGCGATGAGGTGCGCGCAATCGCATAGTGCAAGCGCCTCGGCGGCGATGGCGCGGTTTTCCGCAGCCGAAGTCGCGTGCGGCATGCGCCCCATCAGCGCCACATCGCCGACTATGAACGGAAAATCCAAACTGGATTGCTGCGGCAATACCGCGCGCGCGCGCGCCAGTTGCACGCGCGACCAGTGCGCCAGCGGGCGGCTGGCGAATTCAACGCTGCCGTGCGTGGGTGGGAGTTCGCCGTTCAAACAGCGCAGCAGGGTGGTTTTGCCGGCGCCGTTGGCGCCCACCACCATCGCCAATTCGGCGGGCGCGAAGCGCGCGGTGAAGCCATCCAACAACGCGCGCCCGCCGCGGTGCACCGAGACCTTGTGCGCGTTCAGCATCGCTCGCCGCCGACTCCTGTTAGGCGCGCGACTTGGCGCGATGATACCGCACTAATAGCCATAAGAAGAATGGACCGCCGAGGATGGCGGTGATTAAGCCAATCGGGATTTCCGCCGGCGCCGCGACGCTGCGCGCGATCATATCCGCCGCCACCAACAAGGTGGCGCCAAAAATGGCCGCCGCCGGCAATAACAGCCGATGGTCGGGACCGATGAGCAAGCGGATTAAATGCGGCACCACCAAGCCGACAAAGCCGATGACGCCGCTCACACACACCGCCACGCCGACCACCACCGCCACCAACACGATTAGTTGTTGTTTCACTTTTTCCATATCAAAACCGAGGTGTCCGGCTTCGCGCTCGCCCAATAGGTTGGCGTTCAGCGAATCGCCGTAGCGCGCCAGCCACCCCAGCGCGGGGAGGATGATGAGCAACGCCACCGACAATTTGCGCCAATCGGTAATTTCCAAACTGCCGAGGCTCCAAAAGATCAGCGTGCGCAACTGCGCATCGTCGGCGATATAGCTGAGTAAGCCGATGAGCGCGCCGAGGATGGCGTTGATGGCGATGCCCGCCAATAGCATGGTGGCAATGTCGGTTTTGCCGTTCACTAAGGACAGCCGATACACCACCCACAGGCTCGCCAGCCCGCCGCTAAACGCCATCGCCGGTAGCAGCCATAACAAAAATAATGGACTGTCGGCAAGCAGCCACCAAGCCGCCAATTTGCCGCCAAAGACGATGCTTAACACCGCGCCTAAGGCGGCGCCGGAGGAAACCCCAAGCAGCCCCGGATCCGCCATCGGATTGCGAAACAGCCCCTGCATCACGACGCCGCAGATGGCAAGCCCGGCGCCCACCAGGAGACCAAGCAGCAACCGCGGAATGCGGATTTCAGCGAGAATGATAATCAGTTGCGCGCGCGCAATGGGCACAATGGGCGCAACCGGGTCTATGCCCGGCGCGGCGACTTCGCGATAGGGCGCGAATATCGCGGCGATGGCGGCCGGCAAGTGCGCCACCACTTCGCTTAAAGGGGTGGCGATCACTCCGCTACGCAACGAAGCCACTGCCACCACGATTAACAACATGGTGAGCAAGGCGAGCAAGGCGCGGCGGCGATTTTTTGAATAACCGGACATGATCAGGGCGGCGTGAAGGGCGGGGGTTTATTTAGTATTGTAACTGGTTCGCGGGCGGCGATTGCGTTACGGCTACGGCTACGGCGACGCGCATTGTGCATTGCGCGGCACGCGGCACTGCCCCTTCAAAACGGCGCGCGATTGCGTTATCATATTTGTTAAAGCACCTTATCCGCGCGTATGCCAATTTGCGGCTGCCGCGTTTTTTGCGTACCTTATTTTTTGTTTCCCTTACAACCAGCCACCATTACGATGAGGCTTTTAATGCATGCACCAACCGATTTAACCAGTTGCGCGCGATGCGCCGCGCTCGCCGCCTTAGTGATGATTTTTTCAACGCCGCCATGGGCGCACGCGGCGACTGCCCAAGCCGCCGCTGCGCCGGCGTTGCAGATTCAACAAGGCTTCGCCACTTTAGTGAAAGCGGTAAAGCCGGCGGTGGTCACGGTTTCCATCACCATGCATACCGGCGCAGTTCAAGGCAACCCATGGCGCGGCAACCAAAACCCGCAGTTGGAGGAATTTTTCCGCCGCTTTTTTGACGGTCTGCCGCCGAGATCATCGCCGGAGCAGCCAAGCGCCACCGCGGTCGGTTCCGGCTTCATCATTGATGCCGAAGGCTTGGTGGTGACCAATCACCATGTCATAGAAAACGCCGATGAAATTGAGGTGGTGTTGGACGACGGCACCCGCTTGCCGGCGAGCCTGAGAGGGCGCGACCCGAAAACCGACTTGGCGTTGTTGAAAATCACCGCCGCGCAACCGTTGCCGTATGTGCAATTCGGCGATTCGGATGCGGCGCAGGTGGGCGATTGGGTGGTCGCCATCGGCAACCCGTTCGGGCTCGGCGGCACCGCCACGAGCGGCATCATCTCGGCGCGCGGGCGCGATATTCATGCCGGTCCGTTGGACGATTTCATCCAAATTGACGCGCCGCTCAACCGCGGCAATTCCGGCGGCCCGCTATTCAACACGCAAGGCCAAGTGATTGGCGTCAACAGCGCCATTTTCTCTCCCAACGGCGGCAACGTCGGCATCGGCTTTGCCATCCCGTCGTCGCTGGCAAGCCATGTCATTGCGCAATTACGCGACCAAGGGGTGGTGCAGCGCGGCTTTTTAGGCGTTCAAATTCAACCCGTGAACGCCGAGATTGCCGCCCGACTGGGCTTGGAAAAAGCCGCCGGCGCACTGGTCGCGCAAGTGGTGGCGGACAGCCCGGCGGAAAAAGCCGGTCTACAGGCGGGTGATATCATCCTCGCCTACGACGGCAAGGCGGTCGCCAAAATGCGCGACCTGCCAAAACTGGTCGCCTTGACCGAAAACAAAACCACGGTGGAACTTGAAATCTGGCGCGATGAACAACGCCAAACCGTGCACGCCGTCATCGCTCACAACGCCGCCGAAGTCGCCGATGATGCGCCGCCGCCGAAATCGGCGAAGACCCTCAAATTTGACTTGCTCGGTTTGTCGGTGCGCACTTTAAACCGCGAACTGCGCGAGCGATATGGCCTGCCAGAAGACGCCGCCGGCGCACTGGTGGCGGCGGTGGATGCGGGCAGCGTGGCGGCGCAACGCCGCCTGCGTGAAGGCGACCTCATCACGCGCTTTGACAAACGGCAAATCAACTCTGCAGACGAGATGAAAGCCGCGCTCAAGGCGGCGCGCAAAGCCAAACAAAAATCGGTGTTGCTATTGGTGAAACGCGATGCGCAATCCAGATTCGTGGTAATCCCGCTGGATTCTTGATGGGTGGCAATGGTTATCTTTTTGCAAGCCATTCAACGCGCTGAGCATGGCCGGTGGGGGCGCGCATGGTGGCGATAAAATTGGCATCATTATTGGTGTTGCGGCTGTGCTTCGTGTCCTTAGTGCCCCTAGTTCGTGGTAGATTTTTATCTGAGAAAACAGCGGCGACACGCTTTGGCTTATGTTCAGTGCTTCGGGGTTCGGCGCTTCGGGGTTCGGCGTTGCCGTTGCGTATCTGCAATTCAAGTTCCTTAAGCAACCCGGATACCGCAGATAACTGATCTTGGTTGGAAAGGTTTTCAAGTTCGTTCGGCGCACCGCAAAAAGTGATTTCCAAGCCGCCCAAATACTCCTCCGCGGCGATCATTTTCCGCACCGAGGTGACATGCGGGAAGTGGCGTTGAAGCGTGTCAAACGCAAAAAACGGGTTTTGCGAAACCGCATTCTGCACAATGTGTCGCGGCATCTCTTTCACTTTGATATCTTGTTGCGCGGTTGCGGCAATCTGGTTAGGTTCTTCATCGGCGTTCAACAACGCGCCGACCCGCCCCCTGCCGCCGGCAATGCGATGCCTGTAGTTTCTTCTCGCAACGCCCATATCGGCAAACGATTGGAGCGGTTGATAATCGTTTTTAACCC
>JAHRAW010000121.1 GCA_020027415.1 Gammaproteobacteria bacterium | reverse complement strand
GGTTTGAAAAGGCGCTGACGTTGCTGCATCCGTTGTTCCAACGGATCGGATATGAACGGCTGGAAAAGCCGGTTGCATTTGTGGAGAAGCGGGTTAAGGGGTTGCTGTTTGATTGCAATATGTGCGGCAATTGCGCGCTGAGTAGCACCGGCATGTCGTGTCCGATGAATTGTCCGAAGCAACTGCGCAATGGTCCTTGTGGCGGCGTGCGCGCGGATGGGAATTGTGAGGTGAAGCCGGATATGCCGTGCGTGTGGGTGGAAGCCCATCGCGGTAGCCGCCGCATGCGGGCGGGCGAACAAATCATGGAGTTGCAGACGCCGTTGGATTGGTCGGGGCAAGGCGCGTCTTCATGGTTGCAGGCGGCGCGCGCGAATCATGCCGCGCGCGACCGGAAGCACTGACTCGTGAATCGCGCGGCGCAAGCGGCGAGCGATGGGCTGTCGCCGTCTCAGGATTCTCATGAGTCTAAAGATTCTCAGGAGTATCAAGAGCCGCAAAATGGATTCGTTTCCACCGGCAGATTGGAACAGGTGTTGCGCAGCGGCGCGTTTGCGGTGACCGCCGAACTGGCGCCGCCGGATTCCGCCAACGCCGATGATGTCTATGCCCAAGCGCGCCTGTTTGACGGGTGCGTGGATGCGATCAACGCCACCGACGGCTCCGGCGCCAATTGTCATATGTCCAGCGTCGGCGTGTGCGCGTTGCTGACGCGCGCCGGCTATTCCACCATCATGCAAATCTCGTGCCGCGACCGCAACCGCATTGCCATACAGGGCGACATCCTCGGCGCCGCGGCGATGGGGGTGGCGAATATATTGTGCCTAACCGGCGACGGCGTGCAAGCCGGCGACCACCCGGACGCCAAACCGGTTTTTGATTTGGATTGCATCTCGTTGTTGCAAACCGCGCGCACCATGCGCGACCAAGCGCAACTGCGCAGCGGGCGCAAACTCCGTCAAGCGCCGCGCATTTTGCTCGGCGCCGCCGCCAATCCGTTTGCGTTGCCGCATGAATTCCGCGTGGCTCGGTTGGCGAAAAAGATGAACGCTGGCGCCAACTTCATTCAGACGCAATACTGTTTTGACCTGCCGCTGTTCGCCCGCTATATGCAACTGGCGCGCGACAAAAATCTGCACCGACAAGCCTTCATTCTGGCTGGGGTGGGACCGTTGGCATCCGCCAAAGCGGCGGAATGGATTCGGCAAAATGTTCCGGGCGTGCATATTCCAGAGGCGATCATTGCCCGATTAAGCGGCGCGCAAAATCAGAAATTGGAAGGGCAGAAAATCTGCATTGAACTGATGCAACAACTGAAAGAGATTGAAGGCGTTGCGGGGGTGCATGTGATGGCGTATAAACAGGAGCAACATGTGGCGGAAATGGTGGCGGCTTCGGGCGTGTTAGGCGCGCGGTCGGTGTGGACGCCGTCGGAATAATTTTTTTATTTTTATCGCTTGTTTATTACTAAACTTGCACCCCCCTTAACTCGCAATCGGAGAAGCAAATGCCTTTATCCAAATTCATCATTGCCGCCTATAAACCGCTTATTGAAATTGCGCTATGGGTAACTTTATTGCTGTTGCTCATCGCTGGCGACTACGCCGGCGGTTTTGTGGGGCTCATCATCGGCGGCGTGCTGTGGCTTATCATAGCGACCGTACTATTCGGCGCGCTTTTATTGTTGATTGACATTCAAGAACGCGTTCGCAACATTGAAACGCAAAAACAAACCCAAACCGAATCGTAAAACGCATCGCATGCAAGTTGGAGAAATCCCATGACCGACACCATCGTAAGTTCCGCCAGTAAGGAATTAAAAATCGGCTTTGCGCAGCCCTTCGTCATCATCGGCGAGCGCATCAACCCCACCGGGCGCAAAATCTTGGCGGAGGAAATGAAGCAAGGCGATTATAGCCGCGTGAAAGCGGATGCCTTGGCGCAAGTCGCAGCCGGCGCAAACATGTTGGATGTAAACGCCGGCATTCCATTAGCCGATGAGCCGGGCATCTTGGCGGAATCCATTCGCTTGGTGCAATCCATCACCGATGTGCCGCTGTCCATTGACTCATCCATCGTCGCCGCATTGGAAGCCGGGCTTGCCGTCTATCAAGGCAAAGCCTTATTAAACTCGGTTACCGGCGAAGAAGAACGGCTGGAAGCGGTGTTACCGCTGGTGAAAAAATACGGCGCCGCGGTGGTGGCGATTTCCAACGATGAAGCCGGCATATCAGAAAACCCGGATGAACGATTTGATGTCGCCAAGAAAATCGTGCAGCGCGCCGCCGACCACGGCATTCCCTACTGCGATATCGTGGTAGACCCGTTGGTGATGCCGGTCGGCGCAATCAACAGCGCCGGCAAACAAGTGCTGCATCTGGTGAAACGCCTGCGCGAGGAACTGAAAGTGAACACCACCTGCGGTGCTTCCAACTTCAGTTTCGGCATCCCCAATCGCAAAGGCATGGACGCCACCTTTCTCAGCATGGCAATCGCCGCCGGCATGACTTCGGCAATCACCAACCCGTTGCACGAAGAAGTGATGCAAGCGGTAATGGGCTCAAATGTAGTGATGGGGCATGATATGAACTGCGCCCGCTGGCTGAAGAAATACCGCCAACCGAGTGAGGGCGATTTCGCCGGTGGGCGCGGCGGGAGGGAGGGTCGGCGGCGGCGGCGGGGGTGAAGGTCAGCGCAGGGGTAATCGCCTTAGAGATTACGGCATCCGCTACGAGCGATGTGGAATCGCCCGCTTCTTGAATCGCAAACTTGGATCCAATTCATACGCTTTGGCAAAATCCTTTTCCGCCCCTGCAACATCTTTCAGTTTTTGTTTGACCAGTCCGCGATTGTAATATGAGTCCGCGTCTTTTGGGTCCAACTTAATGGCTTGTCCGTAGTCCGCCAGTGCGCCTTGCTGATCACCTAAATTATTTTTTACGACTCCGCGATTGTAATATGCGTTCGCGTATTTTGGGGCCAGCGCAATCGCTTGGTTCAAATCCACCAACGCACCATGCTGATCCCCTAAACTGCTTTTTGCGACTCCGCGATTGCCATATGCTCTCGCGTATCTTGGATCCAGCGCAATCGCTTTGTTGAAGTCCCTGA
>JAHRAW010000034.1 GCA_020027415.1 Gammaproteobacteria bacterium | reverse complement strand
AGTTACCGGCGTATCAGTCGGACATTAAGGCGGAGAGGGCGGGTATGACGAAGTGGGTGGTTGCGGGAATGGCGGGGCGGTGGTTGCGCGATGCGCGATGTTATCGCGCGGGTGCGGCAGCCCCGCTTTTTTTGCGCCCATGATCAGTTCGATAGAGCGGGCTTGCGTTACTTGAGGATATGCCATAACATCCGCCATACCCTTTGTTTAGATCTCTCGGCGCAAGAATTAAGAGGACGACCATGAAAACGACAGCGGCGGTTGCGTGGGAGGCGGGCAAGCCTCTCTGCCTTGAAGAAGTTGAGTTGCAAGCACCCGCCCGCGGCGAAGTGTTGATTCAAATCAAAGCCAGCGGCGTTTGTCATACCGATGCGTTCACCTTAAGCGGCGCCGATCCGGAAGGGGTGTTCCCGGCGATATTGGGACACGAAGGCGCCGGCGTGGCGGTGGAAGTCGGCGCCGATGTGAAATCGGTGAAAGCGGGCGATCATGTGATACCGCTATATACCGCGGAATGCCGCCAGTGCAAGTTCTGCAAGTCGGGGAAAACCAATTTATGTTCGGCGGTGCGCGCGACGCAAGGGCAAGGCTTGATGCCGGACGGCAGCAGCCGCTTCTCGCACAACGGCAAGATCATTTATCACTACATGGGCACCAGCACCTTTGCCGAATATACCGTGGTGCCGGAGGTGGCGGTGGCAGTGGTCAACAAACAAGCGCCGTTGGAGCAAATTTGCTTGCTCGGCTGCGGCGTTACTACCGGCATTGGCGCGGTCAAATACACCGCCAAAGTGGAGCCGGGCGCAAGCGTGGCGGTGTTTGGGTTGGGCGGCATTGGGTTGGCGGTGGTGCAAGGTGCGGTCATGGCGCAAGCCGGACGGATTATCGGCATTGACACCAACGCGGCGAAATTCAAACTGGCAAAACAAATGGGGGCGACTGATGTTGTCAACCCCGCCGAGCATTCGCAACCGTTGCCAGAGGTGATTATGGACATGACCGACGGCGGCGTGGATTATTCGTTTGAGTGCATCGGCAATGTGGAAGTCATGCGCGCGGCGTTGGAATGCTGCCATAAAGGCTGGGGGGAGAGCGTCATCATCGGCGTTGCCGGCGCCGGGCAAGAAATCAGCGCGCGCCCGTTTCAATTGGTGACCGGTCGCGTGTGGCGCGGCTCGGCTTTCGGCGGCGTGAAAGGGCGCACCCAACTGCCGCAGATGGTTGAGCAAGCCATGCGCGGAGAAATTGATTTGGCGCCGTTTGTTACCCACACCATGGGGCTAAAAGATATCAATAAAGCCTTCGCTTTGATGCATTCTGGCGAGAGCATTCGCTCGGTGATTCTCTATTAACTGGCGCAACGGACACTTTATTCTATCCAATGGAATGGCTCGGCGAGGTTGCTGGATGTTCGCTAAGCGCGATACAGGTACAATTACAATTCGGTTGCACAAATCGCGCCGCGGCGGCCATAATCCACATCTCCTATCCACATCTCATACCGCCACCTTTACCGCTCATCCGCTTGAGGAATCCGTAAATGAAAGCACCCTTATCCAACGCCGCGCTGCTGGAAAAAGATCACCACCATTTGATACATCCGTTGCACCATACCGCCGGGCATGCGGATGCGCGGGTTTGGATGCGCGGCGAAGGGGCGTATCTGTATGATGCGGACGGCAAGCGTTTTATTGACGGGTTGTCGTGCTTGTGGAATGTCAGCGCCGGGCATGGGCGGCAGGAGTTGGCGGAAGCGGCATCCCACCAGATGCGCGCGTTAGCGTTCAGTTCCAGTTACGCCGGCGGTTCCAATCAGCCGGCCATTGAATTGGCGGAGCGGTTGGCGGGCATCACCTACCCGAATATCAATCATTTCTACTTCACCTGTAGCGGCGGCGAAGCCACCGACAGCAATATCAAGTTGGCGCGCTACTACTGGAAGGCAAAGGGCAAGCCGAATAAACATAAGGTGATTGGTCGGCAGTGGGGTTATCACGGCGTTACTTTCGCGGCCATGTGCGCCACCGGCATCCCTTCCTATCACGCGGATTTTGCGCCGTTGATTCCCGGCTTCAGTCATATTCCGTCGCCCGACCCGTATCACTACCCAACGCCGCAAGACGGCTCCTCGTCGGGCATCGCCGCCGCCAACGAACTGGAAAAAGAAATACTCAAACAAGGCGCGGATACGGTGGCGATGTTTATCGCCGAGCCGGTGCAAGGCGCCGGCGGGGTGATTCCGCCGCCGCCGGATTACTTCCCGCGCATCCGCGAAATTTGCGATCAATACGAAGTGTTGTTGGTTGCCGATGAAGTGATCACCGGCTTTGGGCGCACTGGCAAAATGTTCGGCTTGGAGCATTACCAAGTGCAGCCGGATTTAATGCAGTTCGCCAAATCCATCACTTCCGGGGCGCTGCCGTTGGGCGGCATTGGCATCAGCGATGAGATTTCCCAAACCATCACCGCCCGCCCCACCCCATGGATGCACGCCTATACATACAGCGGGCATCCGACCTCATGCGCGGTTGCGCTCGCCACTTTGGACATCATCCAAAACGAGAATTTAATCGCGCAAGCCGCCGCCAAAGGCGAACGCTTGTTGTCGCGCCTGCATCAGGCGTTGGACGCGCATCCGCATGTCGGCAATGTGCGCGGCTTGGGGCTGATGGCTGGCGTGGAAATCGTCGCCGACCAAGCCGCCAAGCGGTGGTTTGAAGCCGATTTTGCGCTCGGCGCCAAACTCACCAAGGCCTTGTTGCAACGCGGTTTATATACCCGCGTGCGCAGCGAAGTCATCTGCCTCGCCCCACCGCTCACTACGGAGCAAGCGACCCTGGATGAGATGGTGGAAATCGTGCGCGATGCCATCGTGGAAGTAACCGGGCAGTGACCTCCATGCATCACGCGCCGCAAACCGAAACAACTTAAAGGCATACTGGCGGTCCAGCGTGGTAACAAACGCATTGCTGAAACACAACATTTGGAGATAACGACCATGGCTCTTAGAATTAACGACCAAGCGCCCAATTTTCGGGCGCAGACCACCGCCGGCGAAATTGATTTTCATGACTGGCTCGGCGACAGTTGGGCGATTCTGTTTTCGCATCCCAAAGATTTCACTCCGGTATGCACCACCGAACTGGGTTATGTCGCCAAACTGAAGCCTGAATTTGACAAGCGGAACTGCAAAGTAATCGGGCTGAGCATTGACCCAGTCGCCGACCATTCCAAGTGGGCTGCCGACATTGAGCAAACTCAAGGGCATGCGGTCAACTTTCCGATGATTGGCGATACCGACCTCAAGGTTGCCAAGACCTACAACATGTTTCCCGCCGACCTGAGCGGCACTTCGGAAGGGCGCACCGCCATGACCAATGCCACGGTGCGCACGGTGTACATCATCGGTCCGGACAAGAATATCAAACTGATGATGACTTATCCGATGACCACCGGGCGCAACTTTGATGAAATTCTGCGCGTGCTTGACTCCATGCAACTAACGCAGAAACATCAGGTCGCCACCCCGGTCAACTGGCAAGACGGCGACGATGTCATCATCGTGCCGGCGGTTTCGGACGAACAAGCGAAGGAAAAATACCCGAGCGGGTGGCAAACCCTGAAGCCGTACTTGCGCATCGTCAAACAACCGCAATAATCGCTTCGCTGAGTCCGCTTCGCTAACTCTGCCAGGTTCGCCATGTCCGCCGAGGGTCGGGCATGGCGGGCAAGAAACCGCTTTATCGCCCGGGGCCGCTCACTCGGCAGTTGGTAAGAGTTGTTGCAAAATGTCGTCCAAAAAGCGGTAGCCGTGCGCGCTGCACTTAATGCGGCTGCCGTTGCCGCTAATTTCCACCAATTTTTGCGCGCGCACCGCGCTCAGCAAAGCCAACGCTTGCTCCGCAGTGCGCCCGGTGCGCGGGTGGATTAACGCAGTCTCCACCCCGTCGCGCAAGCGCAAGCCGTTGAGCAGAAATTCAAACAGCGCCTCGTGCGCGCCGACGCGCTTGGTTTCCCCGCGGCACTGCGCGCCGCCGGCGGTTTCCAAGTAGCGCCGCGGATGCTTGTGTTTCCAGTAGCGCGTGATGGCGCCGCGCTCGGTTATTTTTGCATGCGCGCCGGCGCCGATGCCTAAATAATCGCCAAACCGCCAATAGTTCAAGTTATGCCGACAGCGCATGCCGCGCCGGGCGTACGCGGAAACCTCATACTGCTGATAGCCATGCCGCCCCACTAGCGCCTGCAGTCGGCGTTGCATTGCGGTCAGTTGAACCTCGTCGGGTAACGTTGGCGGATGCCGATGGAACCAAGTATTCGGTTCCAGGGTGAGTTGATACAGCGACAGATGGCTTGGCAAGAATTCCACCGCCATGGCGACATCCCGCGCCGCCGAAGCCGCAGTCTGCTGCGGCGCGCCGTACATCAAGTCCAGATTGATATTGGCGAACCCGGCATCGCGCGCCGCCCGCATCGCGCGTTGCGCATGGGTCGCGTTATGCACGCGCCCCAAGGCTTGCAATTGCGCGTCATGGAAACTTTGCACGCCCAACGATAAGCGATTCACCCCGGCTTCGCGGTACGCGGCAAAATCGTCATGCTCAACCGCGCCGGGGTTCGCTTCCAGAGTGATTTCCATGCCTTCCTCAAACGCGCAGCGCGCGCCAATCTCGCGCAGCAGGCGGTGGATGGCGGCGCCGCTAAACAAACTCGGCGTGCCGCCGCCCATGAAAATGGAACCGAGTGGGCGCGCGCCGTCATGCGCCGCCAGATCGTAGTCAAGATCTTTCAGCAGGGCGTTGATATAGCCGCGTTGGTCAATTTCGCCGCGCCGCGCATGCGAGTTGAAATCGCAATACGGGCATTTTTTCACGCACCACGGGAAATGCACATACAAAGCGAGCGGCGGCGCGTTGGAGTGGCGCGCGCGGTGGGCGGCGGCGTGATTCATCGGTGTTTTGCGGTGTTGTCAACGCACTGGCGCACAATTGAATGGATTGGAATGGGCGCATGATTGGCGTAACCAAACCGCGAATTTCCCTTGACAAATCAAGGCTTACGCTTCTATAGTGGAGAAAAGTGGGTAATTATGGATAATTCTATCTAGAATAGCCCAATTCAACCACCAGATTGGCGGGAGACCTCGCATGTTACGCGGCGCAAGCGCACTCAACTTGGACCCCAAAGGGCGACTGGCAATCCCAGGTCGGTACCGGGAGGAACTCGCCGAGCGTTGCAACGGGCGTCTGGTGGTCACGGTCAATCATAACCAGGAACATTGTTTATGGATGTATCCGCTGGATGAATGGCAGCGGGTTGAACAGAAATTGGTCGGCCTGCCGAGTTTTGATCGCAACCACCAGAAACTCAAACGTTTCTTGCTCGGCTATGCCAGCGACGCCGAGATGGACAAAAGTGGACGGGTGTTGGTGCCCGCTCCGCTCCGCGCGTTCGCCATGATTAGCAAGCAAGTCTACTTGGTTGGGCAGGGTAACAAATTTGAATTGTGGAATGAAGAGCTCTGGAACACGCGGCGCGAACAGTGGCTGCAAGAGGAGTTGAATATGGACAAAATGTCGGTGGAAATGGAGCAACTAGCCCTATAACCGATCATGCAACCGCGCCATATCCCGGTTTTCAAAGAGCACGCAGTCAACGCGCTGAACATCGCCGCCAACGATCTGGTGGTGGACGCCACCTATGGCGGCGGCGGGCATGCGCGGGCAATTTTGGCGCGCTTGGGGGATGGCGGGCGGCTACTGGTAATTGACCGCGATGTCAGCGCCATTGAGCGCGCGCGGCGGGCGCTGCACGATGATGCGCGGGTTGAAATCATCCACGCGCCGTTTTCTCGTTTGCGCCAACTGCTCAGCGAGCGCGACCTGAGCGGGCGGGTCGCCGGCATGCTGTTTGATTTCGGCGTTTCATCGCAGCAACTGGATACGCCGGCGCGGGGCTTCAGTTTCCGCGCTTCGGGTCCGCTGGATATGCGCATGGATCAATCGCGCGGTCAAACCGCCGCCCAATGGTTGGCGCAGGTCACCGAGCAAGAGTTATGCAGCGCGTTGCGCGACTTCGGGGAAGAGCGTTTCGCGCGCCGCATTGCGCGCGCCATCAAACACGCCATGCAACCATCGGCGGCGCAACCGCCGCTGACCACCGCCGTCTTGGCGGAGTTGGTGGCCAAGGCAGTGCCAAGCCGAGAGCCGGGCAAACATCCGGCGACCCGCTCGTTCCAAGCCATTCGCATTGCAGTCAATCACGAACTCGGTGAAATCCGCGAAGTGTTACCGCAAGCCTTGATCGGTCTTGCGCCGCATGGGCGGTTGGTGATACTCAGTTTTCATTCGCTGGAAGACCGTCTGGTGAAACGTTTCTTTCGCGAACAAGCGCGCGGCGACCCCTATCCGCCGGAGTTGCCGATTTGCGAAGCCATGAAAAACCCCACCTTGAAATTAGTGGGCAAGCCGCGGTGCGCCGGGGTACAGGACATCGCCGACAATCGACGCGCGCGCAGCGCGGTGATGCGCGTCGCCGAAAAAATCGGCGGCGACCAGACGGCGACGACTGAGCGGGCAAGACCATGAAAAAATGGGCGCTACTCTGCTGGTTGGCGGTCATGGTAAGCGCGCTGTCGGTGATTACCGTGCGCCATCAAAATCGTCTGGCGTTTATCGCTTGGCAGAAAACCGAGGCGCGCAAAATTGAATTGCAAACCGAACAAGGGCGGCTGTTGCTTGAAAAAGCGACTTGGGCGGGGCAGCGCAATATCGCGGATGAAGCGCGCAAACGATTGGCCATGCACGCGCCGGCGCCGCACAAAATCATCACCATTAAATTGGAGAACGACCGCTAACCGCCTTGCGCGCCGTGCGGTCGCCTCAGCCATGCCACGCAAAAAAAATCACGCACCGCCAGTATGGCGCCAACATTTTCTGTTCAGCGCGATGCTGTTGGGCTTCTTGCTGTTGGGCATGCGCGTTGTGCATTTGCAAACCGTGCAACACGAACTCCTGCGCGCGCAGGGCGATGCGCGGTATCTGCGGGAATGGACGGTGATGCCGCAACGCGGGCGTATTCTGGACCGCAACGGACAGGTGTTGGCGGTCAGCACGCCGGTGGATTCGGTATGGGCGGAGCCGGCGGTGTTTTGCGCCACGCAACAACAACGGCAGTGGCAGCCGATGGTGGAGTTAATTCAGGTCACGCGCCAACGCCTGCAAGCGCGCTGCGAGCAGCAAAAAAATTCCGATTTTATGTATATCAAGCGGCGCTTGCCGCCGGCGTTGGCGCAGCAAGTCATGCAATTAGAGATTGCCGGGGTGGAAGTTCAATCGGAATACAAACGTTATTATCCGGGCGGTCCGGCGGGCGCGCACTTGCTTGGCTTCACCAATGTGGATGATGTTGGGCAGGAAGGTTTGGAGAACGCCCACCAAGCGCAACTCGGCGGAGCGCGCGGGCGCATCCGCGTGCTTAAAGATCGGGCGGGCAACTATGTGGAGAGCGTAGAGAGCCTGCAGCAAGTGCGGCACGGGGATGAGTTAGTCATCAGCATTGACCAGCGCGTGCAAGCGTTAGCCAGCGACTACCTGGAAGGCGCGGTGCGACAACACCAAGCGAGCAGCGGCAGCGTGGTTGTGTTAGCCGTTCCCAGCGGTGAAATTTTGGCGATGGTCAATTCCCCCCAGTTCAATCCCAACGACCGCGCCACCATCACCGGCGGGGCGTTTAGAAATCGCAGCGTGACCGATGTGTTTGAGCCGGGCTCCACGATCAAGCCGTTCACCGTGGCGATGGCTTTGCAGAGCGGCAAAATGCATGCCGAAAGCATAGTGGATACCGCTCCCGGGCACTACCAGGTCGGTGGGCATCGGATCAAGGATAGTCGCAACTACGGCGCCCTCTCGGTGGCCGATGTGGTGGTGCGTTCCAGCAATGTCGGCATCACCAAAATCGCGCTGGAGTTTTCCTACGACGCGCTGTTTAACACCTTGAGCGCAGTTGGTTTCGGGCAACGCACCGCCCAGTTGCCCGGAGAAACCGCCGGTCGGCTGGAAAAACGTCCGCGCCGGCTTGACCACGCGGCGTTGTCATACGGCTATGGATTTTCGGTCACGCCGTTGCAACTGGCGCGCGCGTATAGCGTGTTTGCCACCGATGGCGTGCTACTCCCGGTTACCTTGCAACGCCAAGCGCCCGGCTATCGCGCGGTCGGCGTGCGCGTGTTTGACGCCGACACGGTGGCCGCGGTTCGCGCCATGTTGGAACGCGCCGCCTCGCCCGCCGGCACCGCGCGGTCGGCGCGCATTGCGCGCTATCGGGTCGGCGGCAAAACCGGCACCAGCCATAAACTGCTGCACGGCAACTACCAAAACGAGCGTTACCTATCCGCCTTCGCCGGCTTCGCCCCGCTTACCAAACCTAAGTTTGTGATCGTGGTGACGGTGGACGACCCGCGCGGCAAGTTGTATTACGGCGGCGATGTGGCGGCGCCGGTGTTCGCCAACCTCATGCAAGATCTGATGCGGCTCTACAATGTTGAACCGGACGCCGCACCGCCGGCCATCGCCGCGGTGGGGGATGAGCCATGAAGCAGTCGTTGGCGTCGCCGCCGAGCCTTAGCAATGTGCCGGGCAATGCGCCGGGCAAGTCGCTGCAGATTCTACTGGCCGGCTTGGCGCAGGTGGATGCGTGCCACGAGCGCGACATCCAAGGGCTGAGTCTGGACAGTCGGCATGTTAAAGCCAATGATTTATTCCTCGCCGTATCCGGCAAGACCTACGATGGACGCGATTACATTGACGCGGCGGTGCGCAACGGCGCCATCGCCGTGGTGCGCGATAAAACCGCGCCGGTACCGCATCTGCATTCGCGCCCACGCCCGCAGGCGCAATCGCAACTGCAATCGCAATTGGATGGCGACCCGCATGCAGCCCGCCATCGCGCACCAGTGCCGAATTTTGAGGTGGCGGATTTGTCGGCGCATATCGGCGCCATCGCCGCGCGGTTTTTTGAACATCCCTCCGCGCGTATGCGCGTGCTTGGCATCACCGGCACCAACGGAAAAACCACCTGCGCGTATCTGCTCGCGCAGGCGCTCAATCGGCTCGGGCAACGCTGCGCGCTGATGGGCACCATTGGCAACGGCTTTGTGGGGGCGTTGCAACCGGCGACCTTAACCACCGCCGATGCGCTCAGCACCCAGCGCACTCTCGCCAAGTTGCTCGCCGAACGGGCGACTGCGGTATGCGTGGAAGTCTCATCGCACGGCCTGCAACAAGGGCGAGTCAAGCAAGTGGCGTTTGATATCGCGGTGCTTACCAATCTCAGCCACGACCACCTGGATTATCATGGCGACATGGCGCGCTATGAGCGCGCCAAGCAACGTTTATTTGAGTTTGACGGGCTACATTGCGCAGTGCTGAACGCGGACGCCCCATTTGGTCGCCGACTGTTGCGCAAACATCGCGCCGCGCGTTGTGTGAGTTATGGCTTGCAGGGCGGCGCAGTGCGCGCGCGCAATCTGCAAATCAACGCACATGGCATCGCCTTTGAAGTGGCATATCGCGGGCGGGTTGAGCGCATTTGCTCGCCGTTGTTAGGCGCGGTCAATGTTCCCAATTTACTTGCCAGCATCGCCGCCCTGTTGGCGTGCGGGTATGATCTTGGGCAAATCGCCGCGCACGCCGACGCTTGGCAAGCGCCGCCCGGCAGAATGGAATTGCTACGCGCAACGCCATCTCAGCCGCAGCCGGCGGTGGTGATTGATTACGCGCATACTCCGGCCGCGCTGGCAAGCGCGCTCGGTTCGCTAACCGAATTTTGCCAAGGCGCGTTGTGGGTGGTGTTCGGCTGCGGCGGCGACCGCGACCGCGACAAGCGGCCGCAAATGGGCGCGGTGGCGGAATCGCTCGCCGACCATGTCATCGTCACCGACGACAATCCGCGCAGTGAAGATCCGCAGCGCATCGCCGCGCAGATTGTCAGCGGCATGCAAAGTCGCGCGACGGTCATCCACGCGCGGCAACTGGCGATAGAAACCGCGATTGGGCAAGCCGCGCGCGAAGATATCGTGTTGGTCGCCGGCAAAGGACACGAGTCCACCAAAACCATCGGCGCGCGCGTGCTGGCGTGCAAAGACCGCGACCTCGCGCTTGCCGCGTTGCAACGCAAGGCGATGAAAAACAAGGCGCGCGGCTCATGATGCAATTATCGCAAGCCGCGGCGCTTATGCATGGTCAATTATCCGGCGCCGACCGTCGCTTCAAACAGGTTGTCATTGACTCGCGGCGCATCCAGCGCGGAGATTTATTCGTCGCGATCCAAGGCGCGCGGCACGACGGGCATGACTTTATCGCGCAAGCCAACCGCAACGGCGCGGTCGGCACCTTAGTGTCGCGCGCCAGCCGCCGCCGTAGCGCGCAAATCAAGGTGGCCGACACCACCATCGCCATCGGGCAACTCGCCGCGCACTGGCGCAAACGCTTCCATGGTCCGCTGGTGGCGGTCACCGGTAGCAACGGCAAAACCACCGTCAGCGCGCTGCTTGCCGCTATGTTCAATCAAGTCGGCAACTGCCTCGCGCCGCACGGCAGTTTCAACAATCAGTGGGGCGTGCCGCTGACCTTGCTGCGCTTGCGCAAAGCCCATACCCATGCGGTCATTGAAATGGGCATGAATCGCCCCGGCGAAATCAAATATTTGAGCCAAATCACGCGCCCGGATATTGCGCTGATTAACAATGTCGGTGCGGCGCACCTCGCCGGCTTCGCCGACCTGCAAGGCATCGCCGATGCGAAAGCGGAAATTTTCAGCGGCTTGACGGCGGATGGCGTCGCGGTGCTGAACGCGGACGATCATTTTTGCGCCCACTGGGAACGCGGATTGCAACGTCTCGGCGTGCACAACATCGTGCGCTTCAGCGCGCAGCCGTTGTTAAAAAATTCGTCCATCGCGGTCGGCGCCGGGTGCTTTTCCGGCAACCACTTTGAACTGAACATTAAGGGGCGGCGGGAGCAGGTTTGCTTGCCGCGTCCGGGCAAACACAATATGGCGAACAGCGCCGCCGCGGCCGCCGCTGCACACGCCGCCGGGCTTAACATTGCACAAATCAGCAACGGGCTGCAGAAGGGTTGCGCCAGTCTGCCGGGGCGATTGGATGCGTTTCGGGGAATCAACAGCACATTGGTGTTGGACGACACCTACAACGCCAACCCGGTCAGTATGCAAGCGGCGTTAGATGTGTTAGCCGATTTTGACGGCGAACGCATCGCGGTGCTGGGAGGCATGGCGGAGTTGGGCGCGCGCAGCGATGACCTGCATGTTCAAGTCGGTGCGCATGCGCGCGCCTGCGGGGTGCAGCACCTGCTATGTCTGGGCGCGGCGGGAGATAGCGGCTTGTCGGGGTATGCGCGCGGCTTTGGCGAAGCGGCGGAATGTTATGCAGACCTTGACCAGTTGCGGCGGCGGCTAGTGCGGATACTGCAAAGCCGACCGGCGCGGCAGATACCGCAACACCAGTTGGATGGAGATGAGCGCTGGGAAAACGGCGTGGCGGTGTTAGTCAAGGGCTCGCGGGTAGCCGCCATGGAACGGGTGGTGGTCGGGTTGCGGCACTGCCCGCCTGAGTCTGGTTATCTGGCGGCGAGAGGCGGAGGCGAATCATGCTGACTTGGCTATTTGAGCAACTTTCCGGGCAGTACGGGTTTTTTAACGTGTTTCGTTATTTGACCTTTCGCGGCATTTGCGGAGTGCTCACCGCGCTTTCCATTTTCTTTGTGTTCGGACCGCGCATGATTCGCACCTTGAGCGATTATCAAATCGGGCAGACGGTTCGCGACGATGGACCGCCGACCCATTTTGACAAGGTCGGCACGCCGACCATGGGCGGCGCGCTGATTTTAATATCGGTGGTCGCATCCACTTTGCTGTGGGGCGACTTGGGCAACCGTTTTATCTGGGTGATTCTGTTCACCACCGCGGCTTTCGGCGTCATCGGCTGGCGGGATGATTACCGCAAACTGGTGCATAACAGTTCGCGCGGAATGAGCGCGCGCAACAAGTTCCTCAGCCAAAGCGCAGTCGGCTTGTTGGCGGCGTTGTTTCTGTATTTCACCGCCGACACGGCGGCGGAAACGGCGTTGTTGGTGCCGATTTTCAAAGACATCGTCATCCCGCTGGGGTCCGGCTTTGTGGTGTTGGCTTGGTTAGTCATTGTCGGCACCAGCAATTCCGTCAACCTAACCGACGGCTTGGACGGACTGGCGATCATGCCCGCGGTGATGGTTGCTGGCGCGTTGGGCATCTTCGCGTATGCCAGCGGAAATTTAATTTACGCCGACTATCTCGGCATTCCCTACATTGTCGGCGCCGGCGAAGTGTTGGTGTTCTGTTCGGCGTTGATGGGCGCCGGGCTTGGCTTCTTGTGGTTCAACACCTACCCGGCGCAGGTGTTCATGGGCGATATCGGCGCGCTCTCGTTGGGCGCCGCCATCGGCGTGGTCGCGGTCATCGTGCGCCAAGAGATTGTGCTGTTCATCATGGGCGGGGTGTTCGTGATGGAAACCGTGTCGGTCATTTTGCAAGTCGCCACCTATAAATTGCTCGGGCGCCGATTGTTTCGCATGGCGCCGCTGCACCATCATTTTGAATTGAAAGGCTGGCCCGAGCCGCGGGTCATCGTGCGTTTCTGGATCATCAGCCTGATTTTGGTGTTAGTCGGGCTGGCGACGCTGAAGGTGCGCTAACCCAACGCCGTGCCGAACCTACCGATGAAAACCGCTCCCTCAATGGCGCGCCCGCCGCATACCACGTTGGTGTTGGGCGCCGGCAAAACCGGCTATTCGGTGGTGGCGTATCTGGCGGCGCGCGGCGAACGCATCACAGTGGCGGACACCCGCGATGCGCCGCCTTGCTTAGCGCAAATGCGGGAGCGCTATCCGCAGGTGGAAATCATCACCGGGCGTTTGCCGACCGAATGTTTCGCGCAATTTGATCAGGTGGTGGTCAGCCCCGGAGTTGCGCTGCCAAATTCGCCGCCGCCCTCGCCGCCCTCAGCCAAGCCGCGGCTGGTCGGCGATATTGAATTGTTCGTGCAAAACGCCGCGGCGCCGATTATCGCCATCACCGGCTCCAACGGCAAATCCACGGTAACCATGTTAGTGGCGGAAATGTTAACGGCGGCGGGGCGGGTGGTGTTGACCGGCGGCAACATTGGCACGCCGGCGTTGGACTTGTTGGCGCCGCCGAGCCCGGATTTTTATGTGTTGGAACTCTCCAGTTTTCAACTTGAAAACACCCACAGCCTAACCGCCGCCGCCGCCGCGATTGTCAATATCAGCGCCGACCATCTGGATCGTTACCCCAGTACTGCACACTACATTCAAGCCAAAGCGCGGATTTTAGACGGCGCCAAGGTATGCGTGCTGAACCGCGACGACGCGGCTTCGCGCGCGTTGCTCGCGCAGCATCCGCGCGCCATTTCGTTTGGCTTAAACCGGCCGCCGCGCGCGGTGGATTATGGCTTGATTGACGCCGCGCAAAATCGTTGCCGTTATCTGGGGCGCGGAGAAACGATTTTAGCGGAGGTGGATCGGCTCACTCTTCGCCGGCGCGGCGAGCAAAACGTCGCCAATGCGCTGACCGCGTTGGCGTTGGTGGACGCGGTCGGCGCGCCGCTTAGCGCGCCCGTGGTGGACGCCATGCTTGCGTACCGCGGGCTTGAGCACCGTTGCGAATTGGCCGCGGAAATCAACGGCGTGAAATGGATTAACGATTCCAAAGGCACCAATGTCGGCGCCACCGTGGCGGCAATTCAAGGACTCGGCAACGACCTCATTTTGATCGCCGGCGGCCTCGGCAAAGGCGCCGACTTTTCGCCGTTGAAAAAAGCGGTGCGCGAACATGTGCGCCATGCGGTGCTCTTCGGGCGGGATGCGGAACGCATCGCGCACGTCATCGCCGCCGACACCACCGTATCCCGAGCCACGGATTTGCAACACGCGGTGGCGCTCGCCGCCGAAACCGCGCAAGCCGGGCAAGTGGTGCTGTTTTCACCGGCGTGCGCAAGTTTTGACATGTTTGAGAACTACGAACAGCGCGGCTTGGCGTTCAAGCGCTTGCTCGGCAACCCGGCCGCGCAATGAACAAATTACAAGCCCGGCGCACCATGGACAGCGCGCGTTACGACAGCATTTTGTTGGGTGCGGTGGCGGCGTTGTTGTCGGTTGGCATCGTAATGGTTTATTCAGTTTCCATCGCCGCCGACAGCGCCAGTCTGCGAATCAGTTCCCAGTTAGTGGGCAAACAACTGCTCCACATCGGGCTGGGCGCGGTGCTGTTGGTGGGCGCTGCGCTGCTGCAACTCAAATGGTTGCAATGGGCGAGCAAGGCGTTGTTGATCGGTTGCTTGGCGCTGTTGGCGGTGGTGTTGGTGCCCGGCGTCGGCGTGCAAATCAACGGCAGTTGGCGCTGGCTTGAATTCGGCGCGTTGCGTTTTCAGCCATCGGAGTTGATGAAAATCGCCGTAGTCATCTACTTCGCCGACTATTTTGCGCGCAAACACGAACACCTGCATCGCTTCAAAGTGGGGGTGGTCAATGTCGGCTTGGTGGTCGGCCCCATCTGCTTGCTGCTGATCTTAGAACCTGATTTCGGCGCCGTCTCGGTGTTGGCTGCCAGCGTCATCGGCATGATGTTTCTCGCCGGCGTACGCCTGTGGCATTTTTGCGCCGGGCTCGGCGTGGCGAGCGCGTTGCTGTTGGCGTTGCTATGGAGCGCGCCGTATCGCATCGCCCGGTTAATCGGCTACCGCGACCCGTGGGAGGATCCATTCAACAGCGGCTTTCAGTTGGTGCAGGCGCTCATCGCCATTGGGCGCGGGCAATGGTTCGGCGTCGGGCTCGGCAATAGCATCCAAAAGTTGTCCTATCTGCCGCACGCCGGCAACGATTTTTTGATTGCGGTGGTCGGCGAAGAACTCGGCAGCGCCGGTATTTTCGTCATTCTGATGCTATTCGCGGTGTTGCTGTGGCGAGCTTTTGTCATCGCCAAACGGGCGTTGCAACAAGGGGATTGGTTCGCCGGCTTGCTGGCTCAGGGCATTGGCTTGTTGATTGCGTTGCAAGCGGCGATCCACATCGGCGTCAACACCGGGTTGCTGCCCACCAAAGGCTTAACCTTGCCGCTAATGAGTTATGGCGGTTCCAGCATGCTCAGCAACATGCTCGCCATCGGCTTGCTACTCGCGGTGGACCGACATACGAGACCGCAACCATGGAGGAAGCAATGCGCCGCATCATGGTGATGGCGGGCGGTAGCGGCGGGCATGCCATGCCGGCCCTGGCGGTGGCGGAATGCCTGCGCGAACTCGGCCACGAAGTGCTGTGGGTCGGCGCCGCCGCCGGCTTGGAAGCAAAATTAGCGCACCGCGCCGGGTTTGACTTCATCAGCCTGCGCATCAAAGGCATGCGCGGCGGCGGGGTTGTGCGTGTGGTGAGTATGCCGTTGCGCTTAGCGTGGGCGATGCTGCGCATGCTGTGGGTCATCATGCGCCGCCGACCGCATGTCGTGCTTGGCATGGGGGGCTTCATCGCCGGCCCCGGCGGCTTGGTCGCCGCGCTGCTGCGCCGCCCTTTGGTAATCCACGAACAAAACAGCGTCGCCGGGCTGACCAATCGTCATCTGGCGCGCTTTGCGGTGCGTGTGCTGAGCGGGTTCCCGCACGTCGTTGGCCTTGCCAATCCGACCTGGGTGGGCAATCCAGTGCGCCGCGAAATTCTTAACCTACCGCCCCCCGAACAGCGACGGCGGCACGGCGGCGCGTTGCGGCTGTTGGTGATCGGCGGCAGTCAGGGCGCGCAGGTGTTTAACCATAGTTTGCCGACCCTGCTCAAACGCCAACCGGGTTCTGATATAGAGATTTGGCATCAATGCGGACACGCCAACGCCGCCGCCATCAGCGCGCGCTATCGCGCGGCCGGGTTGTGCTGTCAGGTCAATGACTTTATTGATGATATGGCGCACGCCTATGCGTGGTGCGACCTCATCATTTGCCGCGCCGGCGCGATGAGCATAGCCGAAATATGCGCCGCCGGGGTGGCGTCCATCTTGGTGCCCTATCCGCATGCGGTCAACGACCACCAACGCAGCAACGCCGACTATTTGCAAGCGCACAACGCCGCCTATTTGGTGGCGCAGAAAGAGTTCCTGCAAGGCGATTGGTTGGCGTTGCTCAGCGAATTTCAACAACAACCCGCGCGTCTGCTGGCTAGGGCGCTGGCGGCGCGCCGCTTGGCGCCGGGCGGCGCCGCCGAAGCCGTGGCGCGTGCTTGTGTGGAGGCGAGTGATGCGTGATGCGTGAATTCGTGCAACACATTCACTTGGTCGGCATTGCCGGCATTGGCATGCGCGGCATTGCCGAAGTGCTGTTGGAACTGGAGTTTCAAGTGTCCGGCTCCGATTGCAAGCAGAGCGCGATTCTGCGGCGACTGAGCGCGGCCGGCGCGCGCATCATGCATGGGCACCGCGCCGAAAATGTCGCCGGCGCCGATGCGGTGGTGGTATCCAGCGCCATCGCGGACGACAATGTGGAGTTGTTGGCGGCGCGCCAACGCAACATCCCGGTGCTGCCGCGCGCCGAAATGTTGGGGGAGTTGATGCGCTTCCGCAAAGGCATTGCGATTGCCGGCACGCACGGCAAAACCACTGCCACCAGTTTGGTGTCCGCAGTTTTGACCTGCGCCGGTCGCGACCCGACTTTCATCATCGGCGGCGTGGTCAACAGTGCGCATACCAGCGCGCGGCTTGGGCAAGGCGAATATATGGTGGTGGAAGCCGATGAAAGCGATGCCTCGTTCCTGCATCTGCAACCGCAAATGGCGGTTATGACCAACATTGACGCCGACCATTTAACCGCCTATGGCGGCAATTTTGACCGCCTGCAGCAAGCCTGCCTCGCCTTTCTCCACAACCTGCCTTTTTACGGGTTGGCGGTGCTCTGCTTTGAAGACGCCGCAGTTCGCGACCTCGCCAAGCAATTGCGCAAGCCGATGGTCAGTTACGGGTTCGCCGAGGGGGTGGATTTTCGCGCGGTCAACATCCGCCAAGTCGGTTGCGATAGTTTTTTTCAGGTTGCGCATGGCAAGCGGCTGAGCGCTGAATACCGACTGGCGTTACCGGGGCGACATAATGTCCTCAACGCGTTGGCGGCGATTGCGATTGCCGCGCACTTAGGCATCGCGCATCCAGCGGTGGCGCAGGCGCTGTCCAGTTTTGAAGGAATCAGTCGGCGTTTTGAGCGGCTTGGCGAAATCGCGCTGCCGCAAGGCAAGGCGGAGTTGGTGGATGATTACGCCCACCATCCCACCGAGTTAGCCGCCACGCTGGAGGCGGCGCGCGACTGCTGGCCCAAGCGGCGCTTGGTGGTGATTTTCCAACCGCATCGCTACACCCGCACGCGCGATTTGTTTGACGATTTTGTGCATGTGCTGTCGGGCTTGGACACCATCCTGATCACCCAAGTATATCCAGCCGGCGAAGCGCCCATCGCCGGTTGCGGCGCGCGTTCATTGTGCCGCGCCATGCGCAAGCGCGGCGGCGACCCGGTGTTCATTAAAGATCTGCCCGCGCTCCACGAGGTGTTGCCCAATATCTTGCAGCCCAACGATGTGTTGCTGACGATGGGCGCCGGCGACATCGGCGGCTTTGCCGGGCAACTTGCCAAACATGGGTTGCAGCGGCGGCGTGGAGCGAAAGCATCATGAAGCGCAACGCAAGCCTGGAAAAGCCGCCGTTCATGGCGAATTTGCGCGGTCGGTTGCGCGTGAATGAGCCGATGTCGCGCCATACCAGTTGGCGCGTGGGCGGTGCGGCGGAGTACTTTTATAGCCCCGCAGATAAAGAGGATTTGCTGCAACTGCTCGCGCAACTGCCCGCCAATATGCCGATTTACTGGGTCGGGCTCGGCAGCAATCTGTTGGTGCGCGATGGCGGGGTGGCCGGCTTGGTGCTGAAAACTGTGAACGGGTTGTCCAATATCCATTTTTTAGCGCCGCAACGGATTGAGGCGGAAGCCGGCGTGCCGTGCGCGAAGGTGGCGCGCGTTTCAGTCGCGCATGATTTAGACGGCGCGGAGTTTCTCGCCGGCGTGCCGGGTTCTTTCGGCGGGGCCATGGCGATGAACGCCGGCGCCTTTGGCGGCGAGACTTGGGATTGGTTGGAACAAATTGAATGCGTCAACCGGCGCGGCGAATGCAAGACTTTCCGGTCGTCGGAAATCACCGCCAGCTATCGCCATGTGAAGTTGCCGGCGCGGCACTGGCTATTGAGCGGGCGCTTGCGGTTGCGCCACACCGCCGACTATCACGGCAAGCGGCGCATCCGCGCGTTGTTAAAAAAACGCAACGCCAGCCAGCCGTTGCCAAGCGCCAACGCCGGTTCAGTATTTTGCAATCCGCGCGGCGACTATGCCGCCAGATTGTTGCAACAAGCCGGGCTCAAGGGAACGCACATCGGCGATGCGGTGATTGCGGATACCCATGCCAATTTCATCATCAACCGCGGCAACGCCAACGCCGCCCAAATTGAACAACTGATTGAACTCGCACAGCACCAAGTGAAACAACAAACCGGGGTGGAACTGACGCCGGAAGTGCGCATCATCGGGAGGCAAGCATGACTGCGGCAAGTCGGCGCGCGCTGAGCAATCATGCAAATCATGCGCAGTCCTCGGAAGCGGCGGCGCACGGGAAATGGCTACCGATCGTCGCCGGCTTGGCGTTGCTGACCTTGGCGGCGTTGTTGCTCGCCGACCGCTTGTATCACCCGCAGCAGTTTCGCATTCAAGAAATTGAGGTGCATGGGCAATTCAGCCGCGTGAATGGCGAGCAGGTTAAACAGGTGGTGGAGCAATCCCTTGCCGGCAACTATTTTTCGCTCAGCCTGCGCGCCGTGGAAACGCGCATTGCGCAATTGCCGTGGGTGTTTCGGGTCTCGGTGCGGCGGCAGTGGCCGGCCACCTTAGTGGTGGAAGTGGTGGAGGTGCAACCAATCGCCAACTGGGGCGCCGACCAGTGGCTTCATGTCGGCGGCGAGTTGGTGCCGCGGGAAGCCGACGCCGACACGCCCCACTTGCCGTTGCTGCTGGCTGCGGATCGCCAGCAACCAACGGTATGGCGGGCGTTCACAAGTTGGTCGGAAATGTTCGCCAAGCATGGCTTGCGCTTGCAGCAGTTGCGGCTGGATCGGCGCGCCATATGGTATCTGACGCTGTCCGCAAATGCGGCGGCGCCCGAGCATGCCGCTACGGTGACGGTGGTGGTTGAACAGCACCGCGCCCAGCAACAGATGCAGCGATTGATGAAAACGTTGCCGCAACACTTGCTGCGCGAGTTTGCGGCGATACGCGCCATTGACCTCAGATATCCAAACGGCTTTGCCGTCAGTTGGCGAGACTCGGCGGTTGCGCCGAGCGGGCATGGCCTCGCCAAAATCCAACCTTCCGTCTCGCGTCAATGAACATGAGCAAAAAATCAAACAACGATTTAATCGTTGGTTTGGACATCGGCACTTCCAAGGTGTTGGCGATTGTCGCGGAGGTCAATCTCCAAAAAGAGATTGAAATCATCGGCGTCGGTCACTATCCCACCAGAGGCTTGCGCAAGGGCGTGGTGGCGGACATTGAATCCACCGTGCAATCCATTCAGCGCGCGGTGGAAGAAGCGGAATTGATGGCGGGTTGTCAGATTTATTCTGTGTTTGTCGGCATCGCCGGCGCGCACATCAGCAGTTTTAATTCGCATGGCGTGGTCGGCATCGGCGATGGAGAAGTGAGTCATGGCGACATTGATTTGGTGCTCGCCGCGGCCAAAGCCATCGCCATTCCCAACGACCAACGCATCCTGCATGTGCTGCCGCAAGATTTTGTAATTGACGGGCAAGAGGGGATTCGCAAGCCGATCGGCATGTGCGGAGTACGCTTAGAGGCGAAGGTGCATATCATCACCGCGGCGGTCAGCGCGGCGCGCAATATCGCCAAATGCATTCGCCTTTGCGGGCTGGAAGTGGACGACATTATTTTGGAGCAAATCGCTTCCAGTGAATCGGTGCTGACCGAAGACGAACGCGAACTTGGCGTATGCATGGCTGACATCGGCGGCGGCACCACCGACATCGCGGTGTTTTCCAATGGCGCGATTCATCATTCTGCGGTTATCCCCATCGCCGGCGATCAAATCACCAGCGATATCGCGATTGCCTTTCACACCCCGACGCAAGCGGCCGAGGACATGAAGAAAAAATATGGCTGCGCGTTGGCGCAACTGGTGGAGGAAGGGCAGAACCTGGAAACGCCAAGCATGGGCAACCGCCCGCCGCGCACCTTGTCGCGGCAGAATCTGGCGGAGGTCATTCAACCGCGGGTGGAAGAGTTGCTGTCGTTGGTGCAAACCGAGTTGTGCCGCAGCGGGTTGGAGGAGTTGTTGGGGTCGGGCATCGTGCTGAGCGGCGGAAGTTCCCGCATCCAAGGCATCGTGGAACTGGCGGAGGAAGTTTTTCATTTGCCGGTGCGCTTGGGTATGCCGAACTATGGCGGCGGATTAAGCGAAATCGTGCGCAATCCAATCTACGCCACCGGCATCGGGCTGGTGCAATTTGGCTACGCCAATCGCCATCGGCTGCAGCAGCAGAAGATGAAACCGAACTGGGGGCAGGCGACGCTTAGGCGCGTCATCAGTTGGTTTAAGGGCAGTTTTTAGCGTGCGGAAGAAATTTCGCATCCTTTTACGACCGGTGTTTTGCACCGTGGAGAGTGAAAATGCTTGAATTCGCAGAAACATTAAGTCAGCAGGCAACGATCAAAGTCATCGGCGTTGGCGGCGGCGGCGGCAACGCGGTGGAGCATATGCTGAACGCCAACATAGAGGGGGTGGATTTCATCACCGCCAACACCGATGCGCAGGCGTTAACCCGTTCGCGCGCACCGACCCGGCTACGAATCGGCGAGAACTTAACCAAAGGCTTGGGCGCCGGCGGCAATCCGGAAGTGGGTCGGCAAGCGGCGGTGGAAGACCGCGCGCGCATCGCCGAAACCGTTGACGGCGCCGATATGCTTTTCATCGCCGCCGGCATGGGCGGCGGCACCGGCACTGGCGCGGCGCCGGTAATCGCCGAGTTGGCGCGCGAAATGAAAATACTCACCGTGGCTGTGGTCACCAAGCCGTTTTCGTTTGAGGGGAAAAAGCGCATGGAATTCGCGCACCGCGGCATTCAGGCTTTGCAAGACGATGTCGATTCGCTGATCATCATCCCCAACGAAAAAGTGTTGGCGGTGATGGGACAGCAAGCCTCCATGCTGGAAGCTTTTGGCAAAGCCGATGAAGTGCTATGCAACGCCGTGCGCGGCATTTCCGAGTTAATCATTCGTCCTGGGTTGATCAATGTTGATTTCGCGGATGTGCAAACGGTGATGGCGGAGATGGGGATGGCGATGATGGGTTCGGCGACCGCAAGCGGCGAAGGGCGCGCGCTGGAAGCGACCAAAATGGCGATTTCCAGCCCATTGCTTGAAGGGGTTGATTTGCACGGCGCCAAAGGCATGTTGGTCAATATCACCGCTTCTCTGGACATGACCATCGGCGAACTAGAAGCGGTCGGCACCGCCATTAAAGAATACACCACCGCTGACGCCAAATTGGTAATCGGCACGGCGTTGGACCCAGTCATGGAAGGAGATTTGCGGGTGACGGTGGTCGCCACCGGGCTGGCACCGGATGAGAATGTAGCGACTAGGTCGCCGATTGGCGCCAAAACCCCGCCGCTCAAACCGTTGCCGGGGCAACCACGCAACGCCGCCAGATTGATGGGTCCATCGCCGAACTTTGTCAAACCGATGGCGAAGGCGCGCGGACGAGCCGCCGCCGATCCGAATCTGGACCTGCCGGCGTTCTTGCGCAAGCAAGCCGATTAGCCGCCTATCCCCAATGAAAGAAAAGAAAAAGAGCGGAGTGCGCGCCGCCATTACCAACAAAATCACCCCCCGCAGCCGCGCCGGTTCGCTGCTTGCCGTTGCCGAGTGGTTACGGAACCGGTCGGTTTGGCGCGGCATGGCTCAGCATGGTGCAAGCCTGGCTGAATTAGGTTATGCTAACAGATTCTGCAGACCCATTAATATGGTGAAGGAGCCGAATCGGCGGTATGATCAAACAACGCACTCTCAAGAACGCCATCCGCGCCATCGGCATTGGCTTGCACACTGGCGGCAAAGTTTATCTTACCCTACGCCCGGCTACGGTGGATACCGGCATCGTTTTTCAGCGCGTGGACCTGAATCCGACCGTGGAGGTGCATGCCAAGCCGGAAAATGTCAGCGATACGCGGCTTTCCACCACGCTGGGGCGGGGCGAGGTAAAAATTTCCACAGTGGAACACCTGATGTCGGCTTTTGCCGGGCTGGGCATTGACAATGCGTATGTGGAGGTCAGCGCCCCAGAAGTGCCGATTATGGACGGCAGCGCCGGACCGTTTGTGTTTCTGTTGCAATCCGCCGGCATCCTTGAACAGGAACAATACAAGCAATTTATACGCATCAAAAAACCGTTGCAAGTTTCCGATGGCGACAAATGGGTGAAATTTGAGCCGTTC
>JAHRAW010000105.1 GCA_020027415.1 Gammaproteobacteria bacterium | reverse complement strand
GCATGGGAGTTTCGTATAACTCTTATGGTCGCACTGCGCTAAGTGCCGGCGTATCGCTCGGGTATTAAGGCCGGGTTGCGGGGCTTGCCTGTCGTCATTCCCGCGTTACCCATTCGGATTCCCGCTTAACAAATCGCGGGAATGACGGCTAAAAAAAGATCGGGTATGGCGGGGGGTTATCGCGCAGGCGCGGGGGTGAATTGCTGCATGCGTTGCAGGAGTCGCGCGGGGTCGGAGTCCGAAATTAGCAAGTCGCGGTGTTGCGGTTTAACAAACCCTTCGCTGGTTGCATGCGCCAGCAAGGCGGCCAGGCGGTCGTAGTAACCATTCACATTCAAAACCGCGCATGGTTTTTGGTGAAAGCCCAATTGCGCCCAAGTGAGAGCTTCCAGCAGTTCTTCCAGCGTGCCCAGCCCGCCGGGCATGGCGACGAAACCATCCGACAATTTTTCCATCAGCGCCTTGCGTTCGTGCATGCCGCCGACCACTTTCAGTTCGCTCAGCCCGGCGTGGGCGACTTCTTTATGCGTCAACGATTGCGGAATGATGCCGATGACTTGCCCGCCACCGGCAATCACGCAATCGGCGATTTGCCCCATCAACCCGCTGCGCCCGCCGCCATATACCAAGCCGATGCCGCGCTGCACGAGTTGCGCGCCGAGGCGCTCGGCGGCTTGACGATAGGCGGGCGGCTTGCCGCCGCGCGAGCCGCAATAAACGCAGATGGTTTTCATGCACGAAGACGATGATTGGCGAACCCGATGGTGGGGCGGGGTGCGGTTGGCGGGCGCGTTGCGTTTTGGTGAGGTTCAAATACGCACTCAACCAAGGCGCACTCCACCCGCAACCCGCGCCGCCACATGCAGTATAATGGTTTGGCGTCGGCGTGTCATCGCCGAACTACCTTGCCGCGGTCCATTCGCAGCGCGCGATTCGGAGCATGCTTAGCGGAGCATGCGCAACGCGCAATTCGTAACGCACTTTGCCGCCCGTTTCAAACTAGTCAGGAATCAACTTATGAGTTATCAACATATTAAGGTGCCGCAAAACGGCGAAAAAATCTCGGTGAAAAATGGTCGGTTGGTGGTTCCTGAGCAACCCATTTTAGGGTTTGTGGAGGGCGACGGCATCGGCGCCGACATCACCTCAGCGGCGTTGCGAGTATGGGATGCGGCGGTCGCAACCGCCTATGGCGCGCGGCGCAAGGTGCACTGGTGCGAACTCTATATGGGCGAAAAAGCCGCCGGGCTTTATCAAGGCGATTATTTTCCCGAAGAAACGATTGCGGCGTTGCGCGATTTGCTGGTGTCCATCAAAGGCCCGCTAACTACGCCGATTGGCGGCGGGTTCCGCTCGCTCAATGTTTCCCTGCGGCAAAAAATGGATTTGTATGCCTGCGTGCGCCCGGTGCGTTATTTTGCCGGCGTGCCGTCGCCGTTGCGCAAACCGGAGGAGGTGGATGTGGTAATTTTTCGCGAGAACACCGAGGATGTATACGCCGGGCTTGAATACCGCAGCGGCAGCGAGGAAAACCAGAAACTGGCGAAATTCTTGCGCGAAGAATTGCATGCGGAGTTTGTGGAAGGCGCCGGGCTGGGGGTCAAACCCATCAGCGCGTTCGGCAGCAAACGGCTGGTGCGCAAAGCCATTCAATACGCGATTGAGCATGGCAAATCCACGGTGACCCTGGTGCATAAAGGCAATATTATGAAATTCACCGAAGGCGCTTTTCGCAACTGGGGCTACGAGGTCGCCACCCAAGAGTTCCGCGAAGTCATCGTCACCGAAGAGGAGTTGTGGGAACACCACGACGGCAAACTGCCGTCCGGTAAAATCCTGCTCAACGACCGCATCGCCGATATTATGTTTCAGTTGTTGCAACTGCGCCCGGCCGAATTTGAAGTGCTCGCGACCACCAACTTAAACGGCGATTATTTATCCGATGCGCTCGCCGCCGAAGTGGGCGGGGTGGGCATCGCGCCCGGGGCGAATATCGCCGACCACATTGCGGTGTTTGAAGCGACCCACGGCACCGCCCCCAAATACGCCAATCAAAACAAAGTCAATCCCTCTTCGCTGCTGTTTTCCGGGGTGATGATGTTAGAATATATCGGCTGGCGGGAAGCCGCCGAGTTAATCAACCGCGCTTTTATCCAAGTGCTGGCGGAAAAAACCGTTACCTACGATTTCGCGCGATTGTTGCCCGGCGCCACCACAGTATCCACCAGCGGCTTCGCCGATGCGTTGATCGCTAAAATCAATTCGCCTCGGTGAGCAAAGTGGGCGTAATTGCAAAACACTTTTGAGAGACCGAGAGACCACAGACGCGAGGCGCGCATGCACCCAAAAAAAATAATCCTCTTGGCGATTTTCCTGCTTGGGTTGGGGGCTTTCTTTTATTTTGACTTGGGAAATTATTTTTCCCTGCAATCTTTGCAACAGAATCGCGCCGACCTGCGCGCGTATACGCAGGCGCACTATGCGTTCGCGGCGGCGGCGTTTGTGGCGTTGTATGTGTTGCAAACCATGTTTTCGCTGCCGGGCGGCGCGCTAATGAGTCTCGCCGGGGGCTTTCTGTTTGGCAGCGTGTTTGGCACATTATTCATCGCCGTGGGGGCGACCGCCGGCGCAACGCTTGCTTTCTTGGCGGCGCGGTATGTGCTCCGCGATTGGATTGAAAATAAATTCGGCGCGCGCCTTGAACCGATTCAAATCGGCTTCGCCAACAACGCCTTTAACTATCTGCTCACCCTGCGGCTGATTCCGCTGTTTCCGTTCTTTTTGATTAATTTAGTCGCCGGGCTGACGCGCATGAAAATAACCACTTATATACTCGCCACCGGCATCGGCATCCTGCCGGGGAGTTTTGTGTTTGCATTTGCCGGACAACAACTCGGCTCCATCAGTTCGTTGCGTGAAATCGCCTCCGCGCCGGTGCTGTTGGCGTTCACCTTGTTGGGCTTGCTCGCGCTGCTGCCGATTGCGTATAAAAAATGGGTATCCCGTGGCAACTCGTAAGCGGTCTTGGAATGCGCTGAGTGGTCGGCTATAAAATATAAAGGTTAGAATGCAACATATAGAAAATAACACTGGAACCGCGACATGCGATCTGCAAAATACGACGCCAACCTAATCGTCATCGGCGGCGGCAGCGCCGGCTTGGTGAGCGCGTATATCGGCGCCGCGATTAACGCCAAAGTAATTCTCATTGAGCAGCACAAAATGGGCGGCGACTGCTTGCACCGCGGTTGCGTCCCGTCCAAAGCGTTGATTGCTTCGGCGAAACTGTTGCACCAGATTAAGCGCGCGCCTGAGTATGGAATCAAAAGCGCTTCGGCGGATTTCAACTTCGCCGACATCATGCAGCGCGTGCATTCCATCATCAACACCATCGCCCCGCATGATTCGGTCGCGCGCTACACTTCTCTGGGCGTGGAGGTGATACCAGGACGCGCCGAAATTATCTCAAAGCATTGCGTGGCAGTGCATGACTCAGCCGGACAATCACGCCAATTGAGCGCGCGCAGCATCATCGTCGCCGCGGGCGGCGCGCCGTTTGTGCCGCCGCTTGACGGGCTTGCGCAAGTGGACATTTTGACTTCGGACAATATCTGGGAGTTGCGCGAACTGCCGCCGCGTCTGGTGGTGTTGGGCGGCGGACCCATCGGCTGCGAACTGGCGCAGTGCTTCGCACGTTTCGGCAGCGCGGTGACTGTGGTGGAAATGCTGCCGCAGATTATGATTCGTGAAGACCCGGAAATCGCCGCCGAGATTGCGGCGACTTTCGCCGCCGAAGGCGTTGACTTACGCGTCGGGCATCGCGCGGAAAAAGTAGTGTGCGAAGGCGGTAAAAAGATTTTGCGCTGCGAACACGACGGCAAGTATATTGAGTTTGAGTTTGATCAAATTTTAGTCGCCGTGGGGCGCGCCGCGCGGCTGCAAAACTACGGCTTGCAACAACTGGACATTCCGCTCAGCAAACAGCGCACCATTGAAGTCAATGCGTATCTACAAGCCGGCTACCCATCCATCTATGCGTGCGGCGATGTGGCGGGACCCTATCAGTTCACGCACGCCGCCTCGCATCAAGCATGGTATGCGACGGTCAATGCGTTGTTTAGCCCGTTCAAAAAATTCAAAATAGATTACCGGGTGCTGCCGTGGGTAACCTACACCGACCCCGAAGTGGCGCGCGTCGGGCTCAATGAACTGGATGCAAAACAGCGCAAGATCGCGTATGAAGTGACGCGCTATGACCTCGCCAACTTAGACCGCGCGCTCACCGAAGGGCATGCCAAAGGCACAGTGAAAGCGCTGACCGCGCCCGGCAAAGATAAAATTCTTGGCGTCACAATTATCGGCGCGCACGCCGGCGAGTTGATCGCCGAGTTTGCGCTGGCGATGCGGCATGGCTTGGGGTTGAATAAAATTCTGCAGACCGTGCATGCCTACCCGACCTGGATGGAAGCCAACAAATTCCTCGCCGGCAACTGGAAACGCGAACACGCGCCGCAGTGGGCGTTGAAGGCGTTGAAAAAATTTCATCGGTGGCGGCGGTGAAGTCGGCGCGCTTGGTCGCTTAATCACTTAGGCGTTAGGCGCGCAACCCCTTAGTCAACATATCCTATTGCTGTATCTTCACCACCGTGCGCCCCCAATGCGAACCGTCAAAGTAAGCGTCAAATTCATCGGCTAACTTTTCAAAAGCCACTTCGCGGCTGACCATGTTGGCGAGTTCGCTCGGTTTCCAATCGGCGCCCAAGCGCGCCCAGATTTCATCGCGCTGCGCAAACGGCACTTCCAGGCAATTGATGCCGAGCAATGACACCCCGCGCAGGATGAACGGCATCACCGTGGTATGCAGTTTATGGCTTTCCACTAAACCGATGCTGGCGATATTGCCGCGCGGCTTCACGCTGCGCGTCAACCACGCCAAGGTTTCGCCGCCGGCGTTGTCCACCGCCCCGCCCCACTCCGCTTTTTCCAGCGGACGGCTTCCCATTTCCACGCGGTGCCGATCAATAAAGTGTTGCGCGCCGAGTTGCCGGAGATAATCATGCCGCTCGCTCTTGCCGGTGAACGCGACCACTTCATAGCCGATGGAACTCAACAGGTTGATTGCCACGCTGCCGACTCCGCCGGTGGCGCCGGTGACGATGATTTTCCCGTGCTCTTGGGTCTGCCCGTTTTGCTCCATGCGCGCAACCGCCAACGCGGCGGTGTAGCCGGCGGTGCCGATAATCATGGCTTCGCGCAGGCTGAGCCCGCGCGGCAACGGCACGACATGTTCGGCTTTGACGCGCGCGACTTCGGCATAGCCGCCATCCGCGGTCTCCGATAAGCCGCCGCTGCACACCACCACTTCATCGCCTTCGCGGTAGCGGCGGTCGTCAGAGCGCATCACCACGCCGGACAGATCAATGCCGCCGTTTAACGGAAACTGCCGCACAATTTTGCCGCGCCCGCTCGCCGCCAACGCATCCTTGAAATTGATTCCCGACCACAGCACTTTGATGACCACCTCGCCGGCGGTCAACGCGTCCAGTTTTAGTTGTTCAAAACCGGCGGTGATTTTGCCGTCCGTCTGATTGATTCGGTAAGCGCGAAATGTTGACATACTTGGAGTTCCTGAGGCGTAACTGGTGACGGGAAGGAAGAAACTTGGCGCGCGGTTCGCGGCGAGTCGCTCGCGATGTGTCGCTTAGATGCGCTTAGATGCGCTGATGCAACGGGCTGGAACGCGGAAAATGCGCGCACAGCAATTCCATCTGGTCCGCCAAAATCCTCCTGCCTTGTAAATAAATGTACTCCGCATGGGTGGGGGTGAACGGCACCGCCAACAATTTCATGCCGGCTTGCTGCGGCGTGCGTCCGGCTTTGTGATTATTGCACCGCACGCATGCGGTTACCACATTATTCCAACTGTCCATGCCGCCCTGACTGAACGGCGTAACATGGTCGCGCGACAACTGGCGATGCGAAAATCGTCCGCCGCAATACAAGCATAGGCTGCCGTCGCGTTGGAACAGCGGCAGGTTGTGCAACGGCGGAACATAGGTGTCGCGCATTTTCAACAGCGCCTGATGATTGCCGCGCGTGGCGATGATGGAATTGACATCCATATAACTCTGTCTGCCAAGCCGACGATTGAAGCCGCCGCGAATGCGGATGGACGTGGAGCCGTACGCGTAGGTCACTTGTCCAAGACACTGCAGCGTGACCGCGCGTTTGAAATCAATCCATTCCAACGGCATGCCGGCGGCGTCGGTTCTCAAAATTGGTTGGGTGTGCGGCGGCATGGGGATTTGATGCGGTTGTTTGGTATTGACTATAGCATAAATCCAGGTCAAAAATCTGCGCAAAATTAGTGAAGTATCAACTCGGAAATCGCGTTGTGGTTGGCGGAATATCTTTATGGTAAATAATCGGTCGGTCGGCTGGCGGCGGCCTTGCCGTATATCACCACTGACGCCACCCGTTTAGGTGTTACCGCTGACTAAATCACCGCATTAACCGCGCCTTCGGTGGAGTAGAATGTGCAGTTTCCGTTGTATAAAGCCGCGACCACTCACACCTTGTCGCAAGTTGAACTAA
>JAHRAW010000100.1 GCA_020027415.1 Gammaproteobacteria bacterium | reverse complement strand
GGTGCTGAAGGCGTCGTTTTTTAGATCGTGCGCGGTCAGCGTGAAACGCTCGGAGGAAGCCGAATAGGTTACATTTCGCACCGCCGTATTAAAACGCACCTGTTCGCGCACCCCGGCTTTCTCCACGCGCCCGCGAATATAATCCGCCAGCACCGCGCGCGGCGGATACGAAGCAATCGGCATGCCAAAGTGCTCTTCAAAAGTATAGTCGGCGAACTCCAAACATTCCTTCGGTCCATTTGACCAAAGATAACGATACATACTGCCATGCACCGGTTCGCCGTATTCATCCAGCCCGGTGCGCCAAGTATAGTTCCACAAACCACCCCAATCGCTTTGCTTCTCATAACAAACAACCTCCGGCTTTGCGCCGCCCTTTTCAGCCGCCGCGGCGAAGGCTCGTAACTGGGCGGTGCCGCAAGGACCGGCGCCGATGATTGCAATTCGGATCATGCTTTGCTCCGCTTGATTATTGTAGGGAAAGAAAAATAAAGCCGGAATCAATCATGCCATAAAAAAATATCGCGGGCGGAATTTTGCGCGCCGCTTGCCAAGCCGCCCGCCATTCCCGCAGTCTTTTAAGCGGGAATCTCCTCCCCCACCCTCCCCTAAGGAGATTCTCGCTTTCGCGGGAATGACGGCTAATTTATTAAGCAGCAATCCTATATAACCCACCTTTCATTTCCCAAACCAATCCCAGCGCAAACCCATGAAACCATTGCAAATCTTAGCCGTTCACTTGCTCGGTTCCAGTTTGCACCACTCGGCGACGAACAACGCGATGGCGGCGGTAATGCGCTTCACCGACGACAACGAAACGCGCTCATCAAGGCCATGGATATTTTCCGAATACGGTCCATAAACCAAGCACGGACAATCATCGTATAACACAAACACCCGACCATCCAGATACCCCGGCGTTACAAAAGTTTGCAGTTCCTCGCCATAACTATGCAGATGCGCGCGCGCTAATGTTTGCTCCGCTTCGCTGCCTTCCTCCAGCACATAGCCGGCCGCAAAAAAGCCGGTGTATTCCACTTTTGGCGGCGCCGCCAACGCCTTTGCGAGCGCCGGATTCTCGCGGCTGGCGCGCAGCACGCAAGTTTCAATTTCTTTGGCGGCGGCGGCCGGTTCCACGCCCGGATAAAGCCCAATGCGAACATCAAACCAACACCAAGCCGGCACCATGGAGGGCCAATCACCGCCCGCGATGCGCCCGAATACGACCTGAATGGGCTGCTCCACATGTTCAAAAAATGGATAGTCAGCTTTGCGTTGATTCCATGAAGCCGCCAGTTCGCGCAACGCCGCCATCAGATGATAAGCGGCGTCAATTGCGCTGCCGCCCTGCCCGGCAATCCGCGTATGCACCGGTCTCCCGCGCAGGTGTATGCGACCCCAAATCACGCCGACATTGGCGCGCACCAGTTGATCGTCTTCCGGCTCCGGAATAATCGCAGCGTCCGCATGATAGCCGCGCACCAAACAAGCAAGCGCGCCATTGCCGGTGCATTCCTCTTCGGTAACCGATTGCAGATAAAGCGTGGCGGCTGGCTGATACCCCAAATTACGCAGCGCATCCAACGCGAAAAGATTGGCGGCAAGCCCGGCTTTCATGTCGCCGCTGCCGCGACCATATAACCAATCGCCGTCCACGTGCGCGGAAAACGGCGGCTGTTGCCACATGTCAAGCGGACCGGTAGGCACCACATCTATATGGCCGTTGAGAATCAACGAACGCCCGCTTTCCGCACGCGGACGATGCGCGCCCACCACATTAATTGCGTTTTGATAGGATACTTGGACCGGCGAAAACCCCGGATGGTTTTTGATTTGTTCAACTTCAATTGCCCATCGATCCATCGCATACCCGCGCGCGCCGAGGCTGTGGTGGATAAAATCTTGCGCGGTCTGCTCTTGCCCGCGCACCGAAGGATAGCCAATTAGTTCTTGGGTGAAGGATGTTTGCGCGGCAAATCCATCGTCCACCGCGGCGATGATATCGGCCACCAACTTGCGGTCAGAAGTTGGGTGAGAAGCGCGCGAAGAGGCGGCGGGCTGGCGAAGCGGTGGGCGGCGGCGCATCGTAGTTGCAGTTGTAGTTGTAGTTGTATTGCCGCTCAAGTTAGGTCGCGTTTCAGCGGCAAAGTTATGCAACGTATCGCGCCGCCCCAATAGCCGATGGCATCGCACGGCGCGGGCAACGGCTCTATGCCATGCTTGGCCAGTTCATCCATCACCCGTTTGTGTTGCGGGTCAATGAGGTATCGCTTGTCATCTAAACTCACGCCGACGCTGGCATGGGCTTGCATTTCTGCGTGCGTCAATTCAATCACCTCCCACTCTTTCAGCGGCGTCGGGAGACCCTTGGCGAGCGCCGGCAAGTACGCCATGGCAAGACCTTCGCGCAACAAGCATATGATGCCGAGCGCATGCAAGATTTCGCCTTGGATCGGCATCGGGTGGACGGTGTAGCCATGCGGTTCAATATAGCGCGTCAGCCAATTCACCCCGGCTTGGTTGCTGCATAAACTTCCCATGCCGACCAAAACATTTTTGCCGTGCAACAATATATCGCCGCCTTCCAAGAACGGTCCCGCTCCTTGCCCTGCCGGCAAGCACGGTTGCGCCGGCGGCATCGCCACATAATGAGACTGCGGAGCACGCGCTAACATAGGCGACACAATATCGCGAATCGGAAACACTTCCTTGCGCCGATACGCGCGGCGGATATTGATCTCCATAAAATGATTGCCAAGCACAAATACCGGGTCGGCAGGATACAGTTGCGAATGCCCCGGTTGCAACCAATCCAAGTAGCGTTTTTCTGGCTGCGTATAAGAGCGCAAGCGATGCACGCGAACGCCGTTTGCTTCATAAATGTTAACAACCCCCTCAATTTGTTCGCAAGTTTTCTCCCACCGCTCCGGGAAATGATCTTTAACCGGCAACGACTGGCGGCCGCGCGCCGCCAACGCCGAACGAAGTTCATGGCTGTAATGACTGAGATCTTTGCCAAACGGCGGCAACGCCAAATCTTGCGCGCTGCCCACGATGACTTCTCTCAACCTTCCATATTCGCTATAACTACCGACTGCGGTCATTGGGTTTTGGCTTGGGGAGATTTTATTAGAATAGGCTATAGTGAATGATTATTCAAGCCGCGCAAGCGCCCTCCCCCACAGCGTCATTTCCGCGAAAGCGTGAATGACGCATAGTGAAGCGGAATAACCGGAATGGCGAGGGGGATGGGATTGCCGGGTGACGGCTATTGGTGGAAATAACGGCTACTTTGTTAATC
>JAHRAW010000097.1 GCA_020027415.1 Gammaproteobacteria bacterium | reverse complement strand
GATAGTGCATCCCCATAAAACGGTTGGCGAATCCTTATCTAATGTAACTATCAGTTGTTGCCGGTTGCTTGCTTGCCAGTCCCCGCAAGCCGCACTTTCATCGCGTTGATGGCGGTCGGATTTTCGTCTATGAGAATAAATCGGCGGTCGTTGTTGCGCGCGGCTGCTCCGGTGGTGCCGCTGCCGGCAAAGAAATCCAGCACCGTGTCTGCGGGTTGCGAATGCGTGCGCACGATTCGTTCCAGTATCGGCAGCGGTTTTTGGGTCGGGTAGCCGGTTTTTTCTTTGCTGTTGGTAGGCACGATGGTTTGCCACCAAGTATCGGTGGGCGTTTTGCCGCGCGCGGCTTTTTCGGCGCCGACCAAGCCTGGGGACATGTATGGAATCCGATCGATCGCATCGTAATTAAAAATATAGTTGTGCGGGTCTTTGGCGAACCAATAAATGTTGTCATGTTTGGTCGCCCATTTGCTTTTGCTGCGCGCGCCGTAGTCGTATGCCCAGATAATTTCATTGATGCAATGTTGCGCGCCGCCGAAAATTTTCTCCAACAACATGCGGCAACGCGCGGACTCGCGCCAGTCAATATGAAAAAATAAACTGCCGTTGGCGCGCAGAATTCGGTGCGCTTCAAGCAATCGCAGGCGTAAGAATTCCAAATAATCATGGAACGCATCGGTGTAGCCGGTTTCGTGCAGCGCGGTGGTGTGGTAGCGATGCCCGCCGAAGCCGAGACGGTCGCCATCGCGCGGGTTGTCGGCGCGTACTGTTTTCAAACTCTTGCGGGTTTGCGTTTTGCCGGTGTTAAAGGGCGGGTCAATATAAATTAACGCAATCGATTCGGACTGCATCCGTTGCAAAATGGGCAGGTTATCGCCGCGCCAAATTTCGCCATCGCCAAGATGCAAAGGCGAAACGGGGTCGCTTGATTGCCGTGGCGCGGTCTTTTGGGAGACCGAATTCATGAACCGTTCATCGGTTTCGCGCGGTTGCCGCTCGGTTTCGTGTGGTGCTGAATGATGCGCGTTTGGCATGGGTTTGGCGGAGTCTAGCCAGTCGCGGCAGCGCTCCGGATAATCGGTAATGATGGCGTCCACGCCCAACTTTGCCATGCGCGCGATGTCCGGTTGTTCATTCACCGTCCATGCATAAACCTCCAAGCCGAGCGCGCGCGCATGTTGCAATCGCGTTTTATTCAAAGTTTGGTGATCGCAGCACAGCACATCGCCGCCATAGTTCTTGATTCGTTTTAGGTCGGCGGGTTGGCAAGGTTGTGATTGCGTGAAGCCAACTTTCAAATCCGCCCGCCGTTGCTTAATCAGGCGCAATAAACGCCAATCAAAACTCTGCAAGACGACATGTTCCGCGAGTTGAAGTTGTTCAAGTTTGCGCAATACCAGCGCGACATATTCATCGGGTTGCGGAGTGTACGCGGCGTGGCGCGGGTCACTTTTCAGTTCCAAGTTGAGAACGATATCGTTTTTGCGGCTGTGTTTGCAGTGCCGACGAATCAACGCAACGCATTCATCCAAAGTCGGCGGCGCGGCGCCGTCCACCGCGATTTGTTCGCGGAATTTTTGGGCGTATGGGCGCTGCGGATTTAATCTCCCGACATCATAGCGACGCAGTTCGCGCAATCGCAACGCGCGAATGGGAGTGCGGTTTTCAATCCATGCGCCGTCCGAATTTCGGGTTGTGCACGGGTTGAGTCGCAGGTCGTGGTGCAACACAATGGCATCATCTTTGCTGATGCATACATCCACTTCCACGCCATCCGCGCCTTGTTGCAAGGCGTATTGAATGGCGGGCAAGGTGTTTTCCGGGCGCCGCCCGCGCGCGCCGCGATGACCGTGAACTTTCATGCCGGCAAATTGATTAACAATTGATTGAACACAGCAACACCGGAGAGCACGGCAACACCGGCGACTCGGATTCGTGGTGAGCGCGCGAACCGATGGTGCCGAGTAGAATTCCCAACTCACTGCCCGCCGCTGGCGCATGGCGCTGAATGGAGTATACTCCGATCCAATTTTACATGCCGTTCTGCGTTCGGCATGCGAATTGAATGGTAACTTTCAATTGCGGATTCCAATTGCGAATTCCAGTTGGTATATTCCAATGGATCGTCACCAATGTTACCCACCCATGGTATCTGAATGATGTCCTATAGCGCCCCGATTCGCGATCTAACTTTCGCCGCCACCGAGTTGGCTGACCTGCATGGGGTTTGTCGATTGCCCGGCTTTGAAGAAGTCACCGCGGAATTGTTGCAATCCATCTTGGAGGAAGCCGGCAAATTCGCTGGCGAAGTGTTGGCGCCGATTAACTGGAGCGGCGACCAACAAGGCGTGCGGCTGGAGAACGGTCAAGTTCGCACCGCGGATGGCTGGCAAGAGGCGTATCAGCAATTCATACAGGGCGGTTGGAATGGCTTGCCGTTTGCGACCGAAGTGGGTGGGCAAGGGTTGCCGTGGCTGGTGGCAACCGCCGTTGCTGAAATTTGGCACGCCGCCAATATGTCGTTTTCGCTGTGCCCGTTGCTGACCCAGAGCGCGATTGAGGCAATCCAAGCGCACGGCTCCGCGCAACAAAAAGCCACTTACCTGCCGAAACTGGTGTCCGGCGAATGGAGCGGTACCATGAACCTGACCGAGCCGCAAGCCGGTTCCGACTTGAGCGCCGTCAAAACCCGCGCCGTGGCGGAGGGAGATCACTACTTGCTCAGCGGTCAAAAAATTTTCATAACTTATGGCGACCACGACCTAACCGACAACATCATCCATTTGGTGTTGGCAAGAACGCCGCATGCGCCGCCGGGGGTGAAAGGCATATCGCTGTTTATCGTGCCGAAGTTTTTGCCCGATGCGCACGGCAATTGGAAACTCCGCAACGATATTGAAACGCTTTCGTTGGAGCGCAAATTGGGCATCCACGCGAGTCCTACGGCGGTGTTAGGGTATGGCGCAAAAAGCGGCGCGGTGGGGTATCTGGTCGGCGAAGAAAATCATGGCTTGATCTATATGTTCACCATGATGAATGTGGCGCGGCACGCAGTGGGCGTGGAAGGCAATGGCGTCGCCGAGCGCGCCTATCAGCAAGCCGTCGCTTTTGCCGCGCAGCGCATCCAAGGGCGGGAGATAGACGACCCAAGCGGCGAGCGCGTCGCCATCATCCATCACCCGGACATCAAACGGCTGTTGCTGTTGCAAAAGTGCCGCATTGAAGCGTTGCGCGCGTTGGCGTTGTTGGTGGGCGGATGCATGGATCATGAACGCCGCCAAACCGATGCGCAATTGCAAACCCGCGCCCGCGAGATGGTTGAAATTATGACCCCGATTGTGAAGGGCTATGCCACCGAACTTGGCTTGGAAAATGTTTCGCTGGCGTTGCAAGTGCATGGCGGTATGGGCTTCATTGAGGAAACCGGCGCCGCTCAACACTACCGCGACCAGCGCATCACGCCGATTTATGAAGGCACCACCGGCATTCAGGCGCTGGATTTAATCGGGCGCAAGTTGATTCGCGACGGCGGGGCGATGAATGGCAGGGTGATTGAGCGGATTCGCGAGCAATGCGGCGCGCTTGCCAACGCGCGTGAACTTGCCGCGATGACGGATGGCATGGCGAAGGCGTTGGCTATTCTGCAGGAATCGGCAAACTCAATCGTGGCTTCGGCAGCCGACAATATGCAGTTGCCGGCTGCGGTGAGTGAACCGTATCTCAGATTGTGGGGCGTGGTCGCTTGCGGCTGGCAGATGCTTAAAGCCGCCGATGTTAGTCTGACCAAACAGCAAGATAAGCAACCAGCGGACGGCCGCGGCGACCAACAAGACGCTACGTTCTATCGCAACAAACTACACACCGCGCGCTTTTATTTCAGTTCGGAAATGCCGAAAGTTCATGCGCTTGGCGAAATAATTTCCACAAGTTCGCAACTTGTCGTTGCTGCGGATGCGAGTTTGTTTCAGGCGGGGTAGCGCACAATCGCCCCAATCCCGCTGTTAGCCTCAGCCGGATCGTTGTTCGGCGGCGAGGGTAACGAGGTGATTGATTACCTCAATCAATTTTGCTTGTCCGCCGGCGAGCGACACGGAGGTGCGGTATCGCCCATCCACGATGATGGCGGGCACTCCGGAAATGCCGTATTTCCGCGACATCAGCATGGCAAAATTGATTTTGTTTTGCACCGCAAAAGAATCAAACGCCGCCAGCAACGTGGCTCGGTCAGCGCCATGTTCAGCCGCCCAATCCGCGAATTGCTCCAGCGTTCTCAGCGGTCGGCGCACTTCGTGAATGGCTTTGAACACCTCCGTATGCAGCGCCTCGTCTATGCCTAATGCTTGCATGGTGTAATACATGCGCGCGTCAAATTCCCACGACCGATTCAAAATGGCGGGAACGGGGACGAACGCTACATGCTGCGGTTTGGTTTGCAGCCACCGGCTGATGAATGGCTCCAGCCGATAGCAGTGCGGGCATTCATACCAGAACATTTCCACCACTTCTATTTTTTCGCCGCTCTGAGTCGGTTGCGCTTGGTGCAGAATTTGATAATGCACGCCGGCGACGAAGCGCTCGTCCTGAGCAAACAAGGCGGCGGAAGCGAGCCACAGTAACGCAGCCGAAAACACGACCGACAGCGCATGCACGCGAGTTGTAGTTGTAGTGATGGCGGGAGATTTCATAGGTTTGGAAAAATTTAATGGGAAATTTAAATTTATGCGCAGTTGCGGTTTGCTTTCACGGGTTGAGTTGCTGCGCTTTCACTTTTTTAATTCAGCAAAAAAGTTGGCAATCCGCTTGGGCAGTCCGTCAAAACTGCCGTTGCTCATAGTGATGATAACGTCATTGCCGGTCAGTTTCAAGCGTATCGTGGAAATAATCTCGCTTGCTTGTTGCAGTTGCACAATGTTGCGGCGGCGCCGCATGCCGGGTGTTTTTTCAAGGTTTCCGCCGGGCGCGACAATCGCCCAGTCGGCGTCGGCGAGGGCGTGCGTCAGCGCTTCGCCGTGCGCGCCCATTTTCATGCTATTGGAGCGCAGTTCCACCACCGCAATCACATAACTGTCGGCATGCTTGGCGCGCACCGCGTCAATGGTATGGCGGATGGCGGTTGGATGGTGGGCGAAATCGTCATATACGCGCGCCTGCTCGGACTCAAACAGTAACTGCAAGCGGCGTTCAACCGGCTGGTAATCGCGCAAAAATTGACCGGCGCGCGCCGCCGGCACGCCCGCCAACTCAGCCGCCGCCATCGCCGCCAACGCATTTTGCATATTATGCCGCCCGATGCCTTGCCACTCCACCTGCGCGGTTAATTGTTGGTGATGAAACACCGCGAAACGGGAGCAAGCCGCGTCATGCGGCAGCGCGCGCCACTCAGCGACGGGCGATGCTTTTGCCGCCGCCGAATCTTCGGCGATTGAAAAGCGCACCACCTGGCTCCAACAACCCATGGCAAGCACTTGTGTCAGGCGCGCATCATCGGCATTCACCACCACATAGCCGTTGCCCGGCACGGTTCTGAGCAGATGGTGAAACTGTTGCATAATTTGCGCGGTGTCGGCGAATATATCGGCATGGTCAAATTCCAGATTGTTCAGCACCGCGATATGCGGGCGGTAATGCACGAACTTGGAGCGCTTATCAAAAAACGCCGTGTCGTATTCGTCCGCTTCAATGACGAAGTATTTGCCGTCGCCGAGTTCGGCTGAGCCGGCAAAGTTACCGGGCTTGCCGCCAATCAAGTAGCCTGGAGACTGGCGATGACAGGTCAATATCCACGCCAGCATGGAGGTGACGGTGGTTTTGCCGTGCGTGCCGGCGACGGCGATTACGCTGCGATTTTTCAGCACTTGTTCGCGCAACCACTCCGCGCCCGATTGAAACGGCAGCGCGCGATTGAGAATATGTTCAACCATGGGATTGCCGCGGGCGAGCGCGTTTCCAATCAGCACGGTGCCGGGCGGGTCGCCGAGATGCGCCGCCAAATAGCCGCGCGCAACCTCAATGTTTTGCGCCTGCAACAGCTCGCTCATCGGCGGATATAAGTTAGCATCGCAACCGCGCACTTGATGTCCGCCGGCGTTGGCTAATTGGGCAATGCCGCCCATGAAAGTACCGCCGATGCCGGCGATGAAAATTTTCATCCGAATTCTCTAATCTCCGAAGCCCCGAATTATCTAATCCTATCGACTGGGCGAAATAAACACCGATGGCGGTTGGTAGTTAGCGGTGGGATTTTTGATACAGTCTAAGGTTGCCAAACAACTCCCGCCCAGCACCGCAGATTGAGCTTGAGTCGGCGCGCGTCGGCGATGATGACTCGGTGGGCGGAGTAGGGCGTGCATGCCAATAATCGTGACGGAATTCAACCAACCAATCATACCACTCACGCGATGCGCAAGATAAACCCAATTGACCATACCCACGAGTTGGCGGAATTTGTTGACCGGATCAGCCGCGCAGAGTGGGTGGCGATGGACACGGAATTTTTGCGCGAGCGCACCTATGCGCCGGAGTTGTGCTTGATTCAAATCGCCGCGGTCGCGCCCGATGGAGAACATTCGGCATGCGTGGATGCGTTAACGCTGCCGGATTGGTCGCCGTTGGCTGCGTTGTTGCACAATCCGCAGGTGGGCAAAATCTTTCATTCCTGTCGGCAGGATTTGGAAGCCCTGGATACGCGGCTGGATCTGCGCGTGCATAACCTATATGACACGCAACTGGCGGCGGCTTTTTGCGGCTACGGCGAGCAGGTGAGTTATGCGGCGTTGGTTGACTCGCTGTGCGCGGTGCATCTGCCGAAATCGCATACCCGCGCCGATTGGAGTCAACGCCCGCTGCCGCAGGCGCACCTGCAATACGCGCTGGATGATGTCAAATATTTGCCCCGGTTGCGCGAACGGCTGGACGATTTGCTGACCCAAAAAAACTGTCTGGCGTGGCATCGCGACGAGTGCGCGCAGGCGTTGGACCCAGCCCACTACCAATTTGCCCCCGAAGATGCATGGCAACGACTCAAAGGCGTCGGTTCGCTGAATGCGGTTGGTCAAATATGCGCGCAAAAACTGGCTTGCTGGCGAGAGCAAAACGCGCGCAAGCGCAACCTGCCGCGCGGTTGGGTTTTGTCATCTCCGGTGTTGTTGCAAATCTGCCGCGAAATGCCGCATACGGCGCAAGCATTAGCCGAGGTTCAAGCAATCGGCAAGCGCTTCCTCAAACACAACGGCGCGGAAGTGCTTCAAATTGTGCAACAAAGTAAGCGCGAGCGCGAAAATGCCGCCGCCGAGCCCCTTTGCGCGCCGCGAAAATTAACCGCGCGGCAACGCAGTCGGGTGAACAAAATTATGCAGGTTCTGGCACAGCGAGCCGAACAAACGCAAATCAGTCGGTCGCTGTTTGCCAATCGGCAGCAAGTTGAAAAGTTTGTGCGCGGCGCCACCGACTTGCCGTTGTTTAAAGGCTGGCGCGCGCAAGTGGTCGGCGAAGAAATTTTATCTCAGTATTCCTAATGGCGCGGCGAACTATTCGCTCGCCGCCAGTTGCACGCAAACCGCTAAAATCTCAGTCGCTTGTTTGATGTCTTGCAACGGCGGAAAAGTTGGGGCGAGGCGGATATTGCGGTCGCGCGGGTCTTTGCCATAGGGGAACGGCGCGCCGGCGGCGGTCAGTTTTACCCCGGCTGCGGCGGTCAGTTCAATCGCGCGCGCGGCTTTGCCGTCAGGGATATCCAGGCTGATGAAGTAGCCGCCTTTTGGCGTGCTCCATTGGGCAAGCCCCAAGCCGCCCAATTCGCGCTCCAAAATTTCCAACACCGCGGCAAACTTCGGCGTGACCAACCGCGCGTGTTTTTTCATGTGCGCCCTCAGCCCGCTCAATCTATCGTGCGCGGTGTCGGTATTGGTGTCAGTATCGTGTGCGCCGAATAAACGTATGTGTCTGAGTTGATTGACTTTATCCGGTCCAATGCTCTGCACCGCGATATGCGATTTCGCCTCGGTGATATTGGCGTCGCTACTTGCTATGGCCGCGACCCCGGAACCCGGATGGCTGATCTTGGAGGTGGAGGCGAACTGCAACACTCGGTTTGGATGCCCCGCCGCTTCGCCACACCGGGCAATATTTTCCAACCGCTGAGGCGGCCCGGTGAAATGGTGTTCGGCGTAGGCGTTGTCCCACATAATCCGAAAATCCGCCGCCGCGGTTTTCATGCGCGCGAGCCGTTGCACGGTCGCATCGCTGTAACAAACGCCGGTGGGATTGCTGTATTTCGGCACGCACCAAATTCCTTTGATGGCGGCGTCGGCGGCGACCAACGCTTCCACTTGGCGCATGTCGGGACCCGATTCGGTCATGTCCACGGCGAGCAATTCAAAGCCCAAATGCTCGGTCACCAGAAAATGGCGGTCGTAGCCGGGCGTCGGGCAGATAAACTTTCGCGCGGCGAGACGATGCCACGCGGGTTGGAAGTTGCCGGCGTTGTCTAACACGCCGAACTGGCAAGCGCGCGCCAACGCGTCATACATCATGCTCAAACTGGAATTGCCGCCGACCAGCACATTGGGTCGCGGCACTGCTAAAATATCGGCGAACAACTGCTTCATCGCCGGCAAGCCGTCCAGCCCGCCGTAATTGCGAACATCGGTGCCATCGTCGGCGATATAATCGCCCGCTTGCGCGCCGGGCAAAGTGAGCACGCGGTTGGATAAAGCGAGTTGCTCGGCGGAAGGCTTGCCGCGCGTCATGTCCAATGCCCGCGGTTGATTTTTCAGGCGTTGATATTCAGCGCGCACTTGTGGTGTTGTCAGCGGAGCGGGCATGGTGGATATTTGCGCATAGTTTGAACGCAGAATTTAGCAGGTTGTTTAGCATTTTGACGCGCGAATTATTGTATAATCGCGCACGGGTTAATTTTTCACCCAACCTTATTTTCACCAATCATCAATACTTAGCCTAGCGGGAGTTGATTGATATGCCATCCGTACAAATTCGGCAGAATGAACCGTTTGATGTGATTCTGCGGCGATTTCGCCGCTCTTGTGAGCGCGCCGGGGTGTTTACCGAGTCGCGTCGTCGCCAGTGTTATGAAAAACCGACCACCATTCGCAAGCGCGACAACGATGCCGCCGTGCGCCGGGAAATGAAACGTGTGTCGCGACAACGCGCGCGCTTCAAACGCTTGTATTGATTCATCTATTGCTTCCTATTCAATCCGCGCCCGAGTCCAAGCGGCGGCGGGCGATTGATCGGTAACCAGCACGCCCCCCCACCATGGTGTTGCCGACTCACTGAGCGCCGCGCATCATCCGGAACAGCGCGACGATGGTTTTAGCGTCATTGATTTCGCCGCGTTGCGCCATGTCTATGACTTCGGCAACCGGCTTCCAGTGAACTTCAATAAACTCATGCGGCTGCGGTTCGGCTTGCCCCACGCCTAAGTCGGCGGCGAGAAAAATATGCAGCCGCTCGCTACAAAACCCCGGCGCCGGCAAAGTGAAGCCCAATGCTTGCCAAGTGCGGGCGGTGCATCCGGTCTCCTCGCGCAGTTCTCGTTGCGCGGTTTGTTGCGGGGTTTCGCCGTCTTCCAAAGTGCCGGCCGGGAATTCCCAGATCCAGCCACCGGCGGCATGGCGGAATTGGCGAAGCAAAATCACCTGAGTTTGTTCATTGCGCGCCACCACCACCGCGCTGCCGGGATGGCGCACCACCTCTAAGGCGAGCATTTCTTGGTTGGGCAGTTTCACCGTTTCCAGCGCCAGTTCCACCACCGAACCATGATGCAGCACGCGGCGGCTGCGCGGTTCTCCGACCACCTCAATTAGCGACCGGCTATAGTCCGGCGGGGCGTGGTATCCCAACAGGTTGAACACCGTGGCGGCGACATTTGCCAGCCCGGGGTCGGCGAGGTTTGCCCACTGATAAGCCGGCTTATGCGCATCCATCTGCGGATCAAAAATCGCACAAGGCACCGCGTTCAAAGTGTGCGCGGTGCGCGCCATGCGCACGCCGTCATGCTGCACAAACATCTCCTCGGCGTTGCCATGATCCGCGGTGACGATGGCGACGCCGCGACATTCGGCCACCACTTCCAGCAAGCGCCCCAGACTGCGGTCAACGGCTTCCATGGCTTGCACGGTGGCGTCCAAATCGCCGCTATGCCCAACCATGTCGCCATTGGGGAAGTTAATGCGCCCGAAACGATATTGCCCGCACCGCAGCAGTTCAATCGTGGCGTCGGTTATTTGCGCCGCTTTCATCGCCGGCGCTTTGTGGAATTCGCCGACATCCGATGGAATTTCCACCCAAGTTTCCAGATTTTCGTCAAAATAGTCGGAGCGATTGCCGTTCCAAAAATAGGTGACATGACCGAATTTCTGGGTTTCACTGACCGCAAAGGTTTTCAGTTTTTCGGCGCATAAAAACTCCGCCATGGTGCGTTCAATTTGCGGTCGCTTGACTAAGTAACGTTTCGGCACCTTCAAATCGCCGTCGTATTGCAGCAAGCCGCAAAACAATCCATCGGGCATCGCGCCGCGCTCAAATTCGGTGAAGCGCGGTTCTTCAAACGCGCGCGAAATTTGGATGGCGCGGTCGCCACGAAAATTAAACAACACCACCGCATCGCCGTCCTGCATCGCGCCGACCGCCGCGCCGTTCTCAGCGGTCACCACGAACGGCTGAATAAACTGGTCGTTGAGGTTTGCGTCGGCGTCGTATTGACGCTGGATTTCTTCCCGCACGCTGCGAACCGCGCGCCCCTTGCCATGCACATGCGCGTCAAAGCCTCGCTTGACCATTTGCCAGTCGGCTTGATAGCGGTCCATGGTGATTAGCATGCGCCCGCCGCCGGAAGCGATGCGGTAGTTGCAGTCGGCGGCGCGATTGATCGCCGCCAACTTGGTTTCCAGTTGCTGTAAATAATGCAACGCCGAGCGAGGCGCCACATCGCGCCCGTCCAACAAAATGTGGATGCAAACCGAGGCGCAGCCGACTTGTCGGCAGCGTTCAAGCAGCGCAAATAAATGTGCAATATGCGCATGCACATTGCCGTCCGACAGCAAGCCAATAAAATGCACGGTGTTGCCGCGCCGACCGCGTTGCTCCACTTCGGCCCATGTCTCACTGCTAAAAATGGAGCCGTCGTCAAACGCCTGTTGCACTAATTTTGCGCCTTGCGCAAAGATGCGCCCGCCGCCCAAAGTGTTGTGACCGACCTCGCTGTTGCCCATCTCTTGGTCAGTGGCTAAGCCGACATGCGTGCCATGCGCGTGCAGGGCGATGTGATAATCGGATGCGAGCAGTTTATCCAACACCGGCGTGTGCGCCAGCGACACGGCATTGGCTGGTCCGCTCGGCGCCAAGCCGACGCCGTCCATGACGATGAGCAACAACGGGCCGGGGCGACCCGAGAAAGTGAGCATTTTGTTAAGGTGCATAACGTTGCTGAAATGAGTTGCAATGGTGGTCCTGAGTTCGGCAATCTGAGTTTAGGAACCCAAGGTTACTGCGAGTCGCCAGGCTATTCTATTCTACTCCACTCGCAAGCCGGGTAGCGACGCTTGCAGACGGCGCAACGCTTGCCGGCGATGGCTCAATTGATTTTTCACTGAGGCGCTGAGTTGCGCGGCGGTTTTGCCAAGGGCATCCAGTAAGAAGATGGGGTCGTAGCCGAAGCCGTTGTCTCCCCTCGGTGCGCGGGCGATGCGCCCTTCCCAAGTGCCGACGCTGACCAGCGGCGATGGGTCAGTCGGGTGGCGCATGTAAGCCAGCGCGCAATGAAATCTCGCGGTTCGCTTAGCTGTTTCAACCGCGCTAAGCGCGGTTAACAATTTGCCAATGTTGTCGGCGGCGGCGGCGTTGGCACCGGCGTAGCGGGCCGAATAAATGCCCGGCGCGCCGTGCAACGCATCCACCTCCAGCCCGGAGTCATCCGCAATGGCGGCAAGACCGGTCTGCGCGCATGCGTGGCGGGCTTTTTGCAACGCGTTTTCAATGAAGGTGACGGCGGTTTCGGCGCCGCTTGCCACGCCCAATTCCGCTTGCGCGACCACTTGCCAACCGCGCGCGGCGAGCAACGCGCTGAGTTCCGCCAATTTGCCGCGATTACTGGTGGCTGCCACGACCCGCATATTCGCTCACCCTACGCGGTCGCAACATGCGGTCATCCATGGCGGCAAAGGAAGGACCACCAATTCTTTTTTATTCACCCGGCGGGTTGCGCAAGGCGGCTTGCTGGGCGCGCAAAATCTGCTCAATCCCGGCGTGCGCGTGCGCCAACATTTGATTCAAGGTGTCGCGCTCAAATGGCTTGCCTTCAGCGCTGCCTTGAATTTCAAGAAACTGCCCATGGTTGTCCATGACCACATTCATATCGGTGGCGGCGCGGTTGTCCTCGGCATAGTCCAAATCGGTAATCACCTGATTGGCGAACACGCCGACCGAAACCGCGCCAAGTTGCCGCTGCAGCGGATTTTGCGCAAGCAGTTCATGGTGCAGCAACCAGTTGACCGCATCTACCAACGCCACATAGGCGCCGCAAATCGCCGCGCTGCGGGTGCCGCCGTCGGCTTGGATGACATCGCAATCCAGCACGATGGTGCGTTCGCCCAACTGGCGCAAATCTATGGCGGCGCGCAACGCCCGACCAATGAGCCGCTGAATTTCCATACCGCGCCCGGTTTGCCGACCGCGGGTTGCCTCGCGGACGCTACGGGTGCCGGTGGCGCGCGGCAACATGCTATATTCCGCGGTCACCCAGCCGTGTTTTTTGGCGCGCAAGAAAGGCGGGACTTTCTCCTCAATGCTGGCGTTGCACAATACGCGGGTGTCGCCAAAACCAATCAACACCGAGCCTTCGGCGTGTTTGGTATAGTGGCGGAGGATGGAAATCGGGCGCAATTCGTCATTGCGGCGACCGCTGGGACGGGACATGAGTTAAACTCGGGGAAACCAGTCGCCAGTATAACGGAAAATGCGCCCACCTTGACGCTGAACCCCCTTGCTAATTGGGCGGCAGTATGCTATGAATAAAGCGAGGCGAAGGTGCGTGCTTGCAGAACGCCAATCTTCGGTGCTATGATTGCTCGGCAGCGTGAATAGCGGAACGCCTGCGCTCGTATTGCGCGCGCCGCGCCGAAGGTCAAAAAACCGCCGCAAATGCCTAAATATCCCACATACTCCAAATACCATTAGCGAGGAACAGACGATGCAACGATCTTTGTACATAGACGCCGATAAATGCACCGGTTGCCTGCAGTGCGAAATGGCGTGCTCCTACGAGAACGAGGGCGTGTTTAATCCCGCCAAATCCAGAATCAAGGTATTCACTTTCCACCACGAGGGTCGCTTTGTGCCGTATACCTGCACCCAGTGCGACGAAGCGTGGTGCATGGCGGCGTGTCCGGTAGATGCCATTACCATGAACCGACAAACCGGCGCGATGGAAGTTAGCGAAGCGGTGTGCGTCGGGTGCAAGGTGTGCACCATTGCCTGTCCGTTTGGCACGGTCAACTACAATCAGGACAGCGGCAAGGTGATTAAATGCGATTTATGCGGGGGCGACCCGGAATGCGCCAAAGCGTGCCCGACCGAGGCGATCACTTATGTTGATGCCGATGCCACTGGCTTTGACAAAATGCGCGCCTGGGCGGCGAAAACCGACAACGCCACAGCGGCAAATTAAGGGGGGTATCATCATGGCTTGGACGAAAAAATTGTTACGCGTTAATCTCACCGCGGGTAGCCTCAGCGAGGAAGCGTTGAACATGGAATGGGCGGCTGACTATATCGGTCAGCGCGGTCTCGGCACCCGTTATCTGGTGGCCGAAACCGACCCCAAATGCGAGCCGTTAGGGGCCGATAACAAGTTGATTTTCGCCACTGGACCGCTCACCGGCACGGCGGTATCCACCGGCGGTCGCTATTCGGTGATCACCAAAAGCCCGCTGACCGGTGCGGTCGCGTGTTCCAATTCCGGCGGTTTCATCGGCGCCGAACTCAAATCGGCGGGCTGGGATATGATTATCTTTGAAGGGAAATCCCCGACTCCGGTCATGCTGCATATCGTCAATGAGCAAGCCGAACTGGTGTCGGCCGATGATTTGTGGGGCAAGAGCGTATGGGAAACCGACCGCTTGTTGCACGACAAATACCAAGACCCGCAAATGCGCATCGCCGCGGTGGGGCGGGCCGCCGAAGGCGGCTGTTTGTATGCCGCCATTATCAATGATTTACACCGCGCCGCCGGGCGCTCCGGGGTGGGCACGGTGATGGCGTCAAAAAACCTCAAAGCGGTGGCGGTGCGCGGCACGCGCGGCGTCGGCAATATCAAGGATGCGGCGCGCTTCATGCGAAGCGTCGCCGAGCAGAAGCAGGTGTTGGCGGACAATGCGGTGACCGGGCAGGGGTTGCCGAAATTAGGCACGCAGGTGCTGATGAATGTCATCAACGAAATTGGCGCGTTGCCGACTAACAACATGCGCGCGGTGCAGTTTGACGGCGCTGCCAAGATTTCCGGTGAAGCGATGTTGGAACCGCGCGCCAGCGATGGCAAGCCCAATCTCACCACCAACGCCGCGTGCTTTGGCTGCACCATCGCCTGCGGGCGTATTTCCACGATTGACAAAACCCATTTCAGCGTGCAAAACAAGCCGCAATACTGGGGCAATTCGGGCGGGCTGGAATACGAAGCGGCGTGGGCGATGGGGGCGGACACTGGGGTGGACGATATAGATGCGATTACCTATACCAATTTCATCTGCAACGAAGACGGTATGGACCCAATTTCTTTCGGCGCCACGGTGGCTGCAGCCATGGAGTTATTTGAAATGGGCGTCATCACCACCAAAGATACCGGCGGCATGGAATTGAAATTCGGTTCCGCTAAGGCGCTCACTTGGTGCGCCGACCAAGTCGCCGCCGGCGCCGGCTTCGGCAAAGTGTTGGGGCTTGGCTCAAAGCGCTTGTGTGAAAAGTATGGGCATCCGGAACTTTCCATGACGGTCAAAGGGCAGGAATTCCCCGCCTATGACCCGCGCGGTATCCAAGGCATGGGCTTGACTTATGCGACCTCAAATCGGGGCGCTTGCCACTTGCGCAGTTACACGGTGGCTTCCGAAGTGTTGGGCATTCCGGAGAAAACCGACCCGCTGGCGACCGACGGCAAAGCCGGGCTGGTGAAAGCCTTCCAAGACGCCACCGCCACGGTGGATTCGTTAGGCATTTGCGTGTTCACCACCTTTGCGTGGACGTTAGACAACATCGCCCCGCAAGTGGACGCCGCCTGCGACGGCGACTGGAGCGTGGAACGGCTGCTGGAAGCCGGCGAGCGCATCTGGAATTTGGAGCGAGATTACAACATGAAAGCCGGCTTCACCGGCGCCGACGACAACCTGCCGCCGCGGCTGTTGAAGGAAGCCGCGAACAGCGGCCCCGCCAAAGGCAAGGTCAGCGGTCTGGATGTCATGCTGCCGGAATACTACCAATTGCGCGGCTGGAGCAAAGATGGTCAGGTGACCGATAAAGTGCGCAAGCAGTTTGCGTTGCCGGCGTGATGCGCGGATGCGTGATACACGGATAAGGGTGTAGCGCGATGAATCATCTCATCTTAGGTGCGGGTCCAGCCGGCGTGGTCGCCGCTGAGACGTTGCGCAAACTGGAGCCGTCAGCCAGTATCACGATGCTTGGCGATGAGCCGGAGCCGCCGTATTCGCGCATGGCGATTCCTTATCTGTTGCGCAATCAAATTGATGAGCGCGGCACTTACTTGCGCAAACAGCAAGATTATTTCGCCGCTCGGCGCATTGAAACATTAGTGGAGCGCGCGCAAGCGGTGGATGTGGCAGCTAAGCAAGTGCGCTTGGCGAGCGGCGCGGCGCGTTCGTATGACAAGTTATTAGTGGCGACCGGTTCCACGCCCATCACGCCGCCAATCCCCGGTCTTGACCAGCCCGGCGTCACCTGTTGCTGGACCTTAGAAGACGCGCGCAAAATCACCGCCGCCATCCAACCGGGTGCCAAAGTGGTGTTAATCGGCGCCGGCTTTATCGGCTGCATCATTTTAGAGGCGCTGGTTTCGGCGGGCGCCAAACTGAGCGTATTGGAAATGGGCGACCGCATGGTGCCGCGCATGTTGGACCCAACCTGCGGGCGATTGTTGCAGAAATGGTGCGCGCAAAAGGGCGTCACGGTGATGACCAACGCGGTGGTGGCAGCCATTGAAGCGCGCGGCAAACGCTATCAAGTGCAACTTAAAAAGGGCGCGGCGGTGGCAGCCGATTTAGTAATCAGCGCCACTGGGGTGCGCGCCAATGCCGATTTCCTGCAAGATAGCGGCGTTACGCTGGAACACGGCGCGGTGCGGGTGGATGAATACATGGCGTCCTCGGCGCCCGACCTATACGCCGCCGGCGATGTCGCCTGCGGTAAGGATTTTTCCAGCGGCGAATACAGCGTGCAAGCGATTCAGCCGACCGCGGTGGAACATGCCCGCATCGCCGCGCACAACATGCATCGGCATCGCTCGGTCAAGCATCAAGGCGCGGTGCTGATGAATGTATTGGACACCATCGGTTTGATTTCGGCGTCGTACGGGTTATGGCAGGGCGTCGCCGGCGGCGACAGCAGCGAGTTGTTGGATGAAAGCAGGTTTCGCTACATCTGCCTGCGGTTTGACGGCGAGCGGCTGGTCGGCGCCAATACATTGGGAATGACGCAGCATATCGGCATTCTGCGAGGGCTGATACAAGGGCGCTTCAAATTAGGCAAATGGAAAGCGCGCCTGATGGAGAACCCGTTGCAATTGATGGAAGCCTATCTGGCGGCGACTCAAGGTTAATTGTGCGGCGCGGTGCAAGTCACTTTCAAATTATTCGCCACCCTGATGCAACACCTGCCATCGGCGGCGGGGAAACACGCGATCACCTTGGAGGTAGAGGCGGCGGTCACCCCCAACCAGTTGATTGATCGCTTCTCGGTGCCTCGCTCGCAAGTCCATTTGGTGTTAGTAAACGGCGTTTATCTGGCCGCCAAGGAGCGCAATAAACCACTGCGCGACGGCGATGTCTTGGCGGTCTGGCCGCCGGTGGCGGGCGGGTGAGTGGCGGCGTGCATGCGCCCGGCTCATTCGCTTCGCATGATTCTCCGGAGACTGGCCGCGCGGCTGAGTTCACCCACGAGGCTGAAATGGGCTTCACCCACGAGGAGTTATTGCGCAGTTTGCCGGCGGCGGTGAAACCTTTTCGCGTGGAAAAGCAATCGGCGTTGGTATATTGGCTGTGCCCCACCCAGCCGCGCAACGCCGGGCAGCGAATTGTGCTGACGCTCAAGCCGCAAACCACCCGCACGCTTGCCGCCATCACCTTGCCAGTCACCGCCGTGACGTTGCAATTTTTTGGTTTCAGCCAAGCCCGGCGCGAAGATTTCATGCGCCGTTACAAAAGCCATCTGCACAAGGGCGGCGGATGAAAATCACCCTCAAATTGTTTTCCGGGCTAATGGAATACTTGCCGCCCGCCGCCGATGGCAACACCATAGAGATTTCGGCGCCGGACTCGGCGACGCCGCATATGCTCATTGATCAGTATCGTCTGCCGCGCGCGGAAGCCCAAGTAGTCACCGTAAACGGTGAATTCCTGCCGCTGGAAAAACGCGATCGCGCATTGCAGGACGGCGATGTGATGTCCGTATGGCCATCCATCCAGGGCGGGTGACGCCGCCGCTTGCAGTCTCAGTCTGCGCGCGCGTAGTAGTGGGTGGGCGCATGCTTGACTACGACTAATTATGAACCCCCGCGCAACGAAACCATGAACCCCGCTGAGTCCGCGCCGCTCACCGCGCCACCGAGCCGGCCGATTTCTGACCGGCGCGGTAGAACCTTGCGCGATTTGCGCGTGTCGGTGACCGACCGGTGCAATTTTCGTTGCGGCTATTGCATGCCCAAAGATGTGTTTGGACGCGGCTACCGATTTCTGTCGAAAAACCAGTTGTTGAGTTATGCGGAAATTGAAAAGTTAGTGCGTGCCTTTATCCGCTTGGGCGTGCGGAAAGTTCGGTTAAGCGGCGGTGAACCGCTGTTGCGCCCCGACCTGGAAGAGTTGGTGCGGCGGCTGGCGCGACTGGAAAAACTGGACGATTTGGCGCTCACCACCAACGCCTCGCTGTTGACCGCCGCGCGCGCCGAATCCTTGAAGCAAGCCGGGCTCCGCCGGGTGAATATTAGTCTGGATGCGTTAGATGAGAAAATCTATCGGAATATCAACCAGATACAATCGCCGTTGGCGGATATTCTGCAAGGAATTGAGCATGCCATGGCGGCTGGTTTTGATTCGGTCAAGATTAATATGGTGGTGCAAAAGGGCGTGAATGTCAGCGAGATTATTCCGATGGTGCGTTATTTTCGCGGTCGCGCGGCGGTGTTACGTTTCATTGAGTTCATGGATGTCGGCAATCACAATCAATGGTCGTTGCGGCAAGTGTTCACCGCCCAGCAAATCATCGACCGAATTCATGCGCAATACCCGTTGCAACCATTGCACGCGAACTATCACGGGGAAGTGGCAAAACGCTGGCGGCATGTGGATGGCAAGGGTGAAATCGGGGTGATCGCCTCAATTAGCCAGCCATTCTGCGGCGGTTGCGTGCGCGCGCGGTTGTCCGCGGTGGGCGAGTTATACACCTGTTTGTTTGCGCGCGCCGGTTTTGATTTGCGGAAGTTTTTGAAATTGAACCGCAGCGAAGCGGAACTCGCCACGCAAATCGGCGCGCTGTGGCGGAACCGACAAGACCAGTATTCGGCGGAAAGATTGTTGCGTCCGCAGCCAACCGGCGAAACCAATTCGCGGAAAGTGGAAATGTCCTATATCGGCGGCTGAGTTAAACGTGTTAACTGCGCGCGGTTGTAGCGGTTTGCGTACGCATGCTTGACCAATTTTAGGCGCGCCGCGCGATAGGCGGTACAGCAATAGGCGGCACACAAAACCACCGGCAAAGAAAACCGCCGGCAAATGCATACGCATCTGCAGGCGGTGTGCAACCTCAGTTGCTAATCTCTTAGCGCAACGATCTCGTTTGAGATCATGCTTCACTCACAAAGAGAACGGGATGCTTGCCCCCGCTGTTTTTTTCTTCTTTTTA